>NZ_JAQEQF010000010.1:0-86192 GCF_027698965.1 Clostridium fessum | reverse complement strand
CTCCGCGAGGATGCGCAGTGATTCTGATAGGAATATGTCAGCTTCGCTGACCAGAATCACGCGCCACGTCTCACGGACGTTCGACTTGAATTTCTCAATTTGCAGGCACACCTATTCCAAGCTGCACCCGCGTTTCCCGCCTGGACATTTCATCAGTCAAAAAACATTTTCACTTTTATGATTTTTAATTTAATTTTTTATATGCAAATGAACTTCTATTTTTCTATTATGAAATCATTTCATTTTTCTACTTTTCCGTTTTTTCTTCTTTTTCTCCCTCCCTGCCTCTGTTTTCTTGTCTATTTTTTCTGTTTTTCTCACTATGAATTGTATCTTTTTAGATAATTTATCATAACCCTTGTATCTAATCTCTTATTTATGTTATACTAAAACCAATATTTTATCGAAAATATATCGTTTATTTTTTCACACTTATGAAAGGAGTTACACACCCTATGAGCAGACTCGTCATTCCAACCAACAGCGAGGCTCAGAATGTCGTAGAGGGACTTTATAAGGATCTGGAGCGGCGTATCATCGCCAGCCCGCCGGGCCTGTGTCCTGTCGATCTGACCGCTGCATTTTTAAAAATGTGCCATGCACAAACCTGCGGCAAATGTGTTCCCTGCCGAATCGGTCTCGCGCAGCTCTCCAATCTTCTGGAAGACATCCTAAACGGAAAAGGAACCATGAAGCATTTAACCATGCTGGAGGAAACAGCCCGTGTCATCGAAAGCACGGCTGACTGTGCCATCGGCTATACCGCTGCCCAGATGGTTTTAAAAGGACTGGACGGCTTCAAAGAGGATTTTATGGAACATATCTTACACAACCGCTGCCGCAGTAATCTTGATCAGCCGGTTCCCTGTGTGGCTCTGTGCCCGGCCGGAGTTGATATTCCGGGTTACATCGCCCTGACCGGTGAAGGACGCTATGCCGATGCAGTCCGCCTGATCCGCAAGGATAACCCATTCCCAACCGCCTGTGCGCTGGTATGCGAACGTCCATGTGAGTCCCGCTGCCGCCGCAACATGCTGGATAATTCTATCAATATCCGCGGGATCAAACGTGTAGCTGTGGATATGGCAGGATATGTACCGGCACCGGTCTGTCCAACCTCCACCGGCAAGCGCATCGCGATCATCGGCGGCGGCCCCAGCGGCCTGAGCGCTGCTTATTATCTGCAGCTGATGGGGCATCAGACCACTGTATTTGAAAAACGCAAGAAACTCGGCGGCATGCTGCTGTACGGAATTCCAAGCTACCGCCTGCCACGAGAGCGCCTGCAGGATGATATCAATGTCATTCTAGAAACCGGTGTGGAAGTCCGTCTTGAAACTTCGGTCGGAAACGATCCAGGACAGCTGTCTCTGGATGAACTCCGCAAAGAATATGATGCTATCTACATCGCCATCGGCGCTCATAGTGATAAAAAGATTGGTATTGAGGGAGAAGATGCCGGCGGTGTTATCTCCGCTGTCGAATTCCTCCGTGCTATCGGCGACGGCAAATATCCGGATCTTACCAGAAAGAAGGTCTGTGTCATCGGCGGCGGCAACGTAGCCATGGACGTAGCCCGTTCTTCTGTCCGCCTGGGTGCAGACAAGGTGGCAGTTGCCTACAGACGCCGCAAAGCTGATATGACAGCTCTTCCGGAAGAGGTTGAAAGTGCCATGGCTGAAGGCGTAGAGATCATGGAACTTTACGCACCGGAGCGGATTGAAGCAGACGAGGACGGCCAGGTAAAAGCTCTCTGGGTAAGCCAGCAGATGCCGGGAGAAATCCGCGGCGGACGTCCTTCACCGAAAGCTATCGGCACCGACTCTATCCCGGTTGAATGCGATATCGTCATCGCCGCGGTCGGTCAGGGCATCGAAAGCCGCTACTTCGTAGAACAGGGAATCGACGCCAAATGGGGCGTGATCCAGGCGACTGGCTGGACCTCCATCCAGAACATGCCGGGTATTTTCGCCGGCGGCGACTGTGCAACCGGTCCGGCAACCGTGATCCGCGCGATTGCAGCCGGAAAAGTAGCGGCTGCCAATATCGATCAGTATCTCGGCTACAACCATCAGATTACCTGCGATGTGGAGATCCCGGAGCCGGATCTCTCCGACCGTACTCCGTGTGGACGCGTCAACCTGACCGAACGCCCAGCCGGAGAACGCAAATGTGACTTTACACTTACCGAATGCGGCATGAGCCTCAAGGAGGCGGGCCAGGAAGCCAGACGCTGCCTGCGCTGTGATCACTTCGGTTATGGAAACTTCAAAGGAGGGCGGACCACATCATGGTAAATACGAATCTTGTATCCATCAAAATTAATAATATACCACTGCAGGTTCCAGAAGGAACCCGGATTCTGGACGCCTGTCGCGACAACGGTTTTCACGTTCCTTATCTTTGCTATCTGAAAGATATCAATGAGATCGGTGCCTGCCGTGTCTGCGTTGTAGAAGTGAAGGGAATCCACCATCTCGTTACCTCCTGCAACAACCAGGCTCAGGAAGGCATGGAGATTCTCACAAACTCCCCGCGGGTCCGCGAAGCCCGCAAGATCAACGTGGAACTGCTTCTTTCCCAGCATCACACCAATTGTCCCACCTGTGTGCGCAGTTCCAACTGTGAATTAAAACAGGTGGCAAGTGATCTGAACCTGACCGTTGACCGTTATAAAAACGAATATCCGGAAATGATCTGGACTTCTACTTTCCCACTGATCCGTGATGCAGGAAAATGTATCAAATGCATGCGCTGCGTCCAGATCTGCGACAAGCTCCAGACCTTAAATATCTGGGATGTGTCCGGAACCGGTTCCCATACAACCGTCGATGTTTCCCACAATCTGGAAATCAAAGAATCCGACTGTTCTCTCTGCGGACAGTGTGTAACCCACTGCCCCACTGCCGCTCTGCAGGAGAGAGATGATGTGGAATCCATCAACGGTATTCACGGCGAACTGGCAAATGATGACAAGGTAACCGTAGCGGTTGTCGCTCCGGCTGTCCGGGCCGCATGGGGTGAAGAATTTGGTCTTTCTCCGGAATTTGCTACTGACAGACGTTTCGTATCCACCTTAAAATCCGTTGGATTTGACTATGTATTCGATGTTGACTTTGCAGCCGACCTGACCATTATGGAGGAAAGCAACGAGCTTTTAGCCCGCTTACAGCAGCCAGATAAATACAGCTGGCCTATGTTCACCTCCTGCTGCCCCGGCTGGGTCAGTTTTGCAAAGAGTCAGTATCCGGAGCTTCTGCCGCAGCTTTCCACTGCCAAGTCCCCGCAGCAGATGTTCGGTGCTGTCATCAAAACTTATTTTGCACAGAAAAAAGGCATTGCACCGGAAAATATCACCTGTGTTTCCATCATGCCGTGTATGTCCAAGAAGCGCGAACTGACTCTTCCGGGCATGGACAGCGCCGGAACCGGACAGGATATTGATTATGTTCTGACCACCCGTGAGATATGCCGTCTCATCAAGGCCGATCATATCGATGTATCCAGACTTCCGGAGTGCGATTTTGACGATCCTCTCGGTGAAGCAACCGGAGCCGGTGTGATCTTCGGTGCCAGCGGCGGCGTACTGGAGGCAGCGCTTCGTACCGCTTACCACACCGTAACCGGTGAAAATCCGGAGATCGACGAGCAGAGTCCGCTGAAGGTTCTGCGCCAGATCGGTTCCTTTAAGGAACTGGAAATCGATATCAAGGGTGTGAAACTGCACTGTGCAGCACTCAGCAGCCTAGGAGAGGCCAGACGCCTCATTCAGGCGATGAAACGCGGCGAATGCCACTATGATTTCGTTGAAGTCATGGCATGTCCGGGCGGCTGTATCAACGGCGGCGGCCAGCCGATCCGCCCATCCTTCCAGAATAAGCCGAAGGACTGCGCAGACCGCGACCAGTGCCTGCGTGCTTATGATGTAAACAGCGCAATCCGGTTCAGCCATGAAAACCAGGCCGTTCAGACACTGTATGACGAGTATCTTGAAGCTCCGTTATCCGATCGTGCACATCATCTGCTGCATGTGGAGGAATATTAATATATCCAAACGGTCACACAACAAAACCCCAGAGAGTTGCCGCTCTCTGGGGTTTTGTGTCATTCACAGATGACCAATCTGAGGCTAGTTACCAACTACTTACTCCATCTTTTCTTCTAGCCTCTCAGCCTCTCTTCAATTTCCTCCATCTCCGGAATTGCCGAGATTCCGCCGCGGCGTTCGACGCACAGGCTTGCCACTGCGTTGCCGACCCTGCCAAACTGAATCATCTGCGCCCGGGTCAGGTGTTCCGGCGAGGTTTCTTCCTGCAGATAGGAGGCGAGAAAACCGCCCCAGAAGGAATCACCAGCGCCGGTTGTATCGACCGCATGGGAGGAAAAGCCCTCCGCTTTTACGATTCCATTTTCATTGCCGATCAGGGCGCCATCTCTTCCGAGCGTCACTGCCACCAGGTGCACGCCCTGACGGAGCAGATACTGAATCGCTTCCTCCGGGTCCTGATACGGGGTCAGAAGCGAGGTTTCTTCATCCGAAATCTTCATCATATCTACATAGGGAATCAGCGACTGCATCCGAAGCTGTGCGGTCTCCGGATCACTCCAGAGCGCCGCCCGGTAGTTCGGATCGTAGGAAATCACCGCACCGCTGTTTCTAGCAATATTGATCGCCTCATAGGTTGCCGTCCGGGATGGATCATCGGTCAGCGACAGGGAACCGACATGAAATACTCTCGTATTTTCCAGGATCTCCGGATCGATCTCTTTCATGCACAGATTCGTATCTGCCCCCGGCTTTCTCGCAAAGGCAAATTCGCGCTCCCCGTTTTCTTTCAGGCTTACAAATGCAAGCGTGGTAAAATACTTCTCATCCTGAATCAGGTTGTCCGTATTGATACCTGCCCGGATCAGGGTTTCCTTCAGGAAATCACCGTGCATATCCTTACCCACCTTGCCAATAAATGCTGTCTTCCTTCCAAATTTCGCAGCCGCCGCCAGCAGATTGGCCGGCGCACCTCCCGGATTCTGCTCAAACAGACGCATTCCCTGCTGTGAAACGCCTGCTGGAGTAAAATCAATCAGAAGCTCTCCCAGCGCTGTGATGTCTGTTTTTATTCTCATACGAATCATCCTCCGTATTACAAGTTATATCAATGGTGCCGCCATCCAGCCCTCTCACAGGCGGACAGCCACATCCGTTCGTCTCTCACAAGGAATTTTACTTCCGAATCGCGATATTTGCAAATTCTACTTTCGCGTCCTGCGCCAGCAGACCGAGCTCGTACTCCGGTTTCCGGAAAATACGATAGGTAAACGCCACCTGCTCGCCCACAAATACCTCTACCATGTCATGATCCACCGAAATCTTGACGTCGATTGCCACGCCATTTTCAATCGCGAAGGTTTTCTCTGCCACGCGCACGCCATCCGGTCCCGGTTCCGTTGCTTTCGGAACCGCCTGGCAGGACTGCTCCCAGAACGGGTCAACTCCCATCGGCAGGGACAGAAGGGACACTCGCTGCATCGCCACATCAAACTCTAAGAACAGGCAGCCGCTTGCCTCCCAGTCGGATTTCAACAGGATTCCGAAGGAATCATTCGCTTCTTTCGGGATCACCGTGCCGGTAAACAGGAACTTTTCTTCCGGCTGCTCCAGGAAACCATACGAGGTTGTCCCGCATCCATCCAGCTCAACCGTTGTATCTCCATACAGCTTGTATTCTCCCATGACCGGAAGGTATTTCCAGTCAACTTTCTCTTTAAAGCAGTTTACATATTCTTCCGGAAGCTTCACGTCCAGCTGTCCGTCTGCCGTTGCAACGACCTCATGCGGAATACAGAACGTGCCACCCCAGTACCACTCGCCGCGGTCGCTGTTTTCTGCACGGTCATGCGCCCAGGCAAAATAGAAACGGCGCCCGTTGTCATCCTGCATGGATTTAGCTGCATAGAAGCGGCGTCCGCCGATGCCGTCTTTCTTCGGCTTTTTCCACGGTCCAAACGGAGATTTGGAAGTGCGGTAAATCGTGTTGACAAACTCGGAAAAGCGGGAATAGGAAAGATACCAGGTATCGCCTATCTTGTACATCTCGCTGCATTCCGGACAATTCGTATTGCCTGCCGAATACAACGGACCATAATACTCCCAGTTTACCAGATCTTTCGAGCGGTACAGGACGATACAGCCGCGTCTTGTCACCGGCATATCCAGCCGTCTCGCCGAGATCAGAATCCAGTAGCATTTATCTTCCTCATTATAAAATACATACGGATCACGCCAGTCCAGCTTTTCATATAACTCTATCATCGGCGTGATAACCGGGTTTGCCGCGTCCTTCGTCCAGGTGATACCATCCTCGCTCGTCGCATGGCAGATCGTCTGCTGATATTCTGCCGTCAGGCAGTAACCCGTATAGAATGCGTGATATTTTCCTTCGCCGTAGATAACCGATCCCGTCCACACGCCGGACGCATCCGGCTCATCGCCCTCGCCCGGATACAGTGCTGTCGGCAGCTCCTCCCAGTGCACCAGATCCTCCGAAACAGAGTGGCTCCATGTAGTACGCAGTCTCGCCGGATATACCGTGGTTCCTGGCGGGGATGTCAGTGAAAAAATATGATATTTACCTTCATGATAAAACGGAATCGCGTCACCGGTCGAATCCGCAAATGACATTTTTCTGAAAAAGTCCATTCTTCTCTCCTTGCCTTTCTAAATGTGCTCTTGGAATCATTTCTTTTTTCTGAGGAGTGCCAGATTGCCCTTCTGGGAATCCAGTACAACCGCGCAGGCAATGATCAGACCCTTTACAATCAGCTGCCAGTAGGAGCTGACACCGATCAGATTCAGACCATTGGAAATAATACCGATTACCATCGCGCCGAATACTGTACCGCTGATACGTCCGCGTCCGCCTGCCATCGAGGTTCCGCCGAGGACGCAGGCTGCGATCGCATCCATCTCATAGCCACTTCCGACGGACGGCTGTCCGGAATACATTCTCGATGCCAGAACCAGACCCGCAAACGCCGCCAGGGCGCCCGACAATGTAAACACGATGATCTCGACTTTCTTGATCGGAACACCTGAGAGACGCGCCGCCTCACGGTTTCCGCCGATTGCATACACATAGGTACCAAATTTTGTTTTAGAAAGCAGAAAACTAAATACGATAATTAAAATAACCATATAGACAACCGGCAGCGGAATAATGTTAAACAGATAACCCGTTCCGATTGCAATGAAAAACTTATCCGTAATACGGGTGGACTGTCCGCCCGAATATACATACGCGATACCGTTGCAGACATTCATCATTGCCATCGTAATGATAAATGCCGGAACACGGAATTTCGATACAACCATACCATCAATCAGACCAGCCACAACACCGATGATGATTCCAGCCGCAATCGCCACGCCAATCGGAAGTCCCTGATTAACTACAAATCCTACCGTCAGAGTTCCACTCATCGCTACGATCGCGCCAACTGCCAGATCGATGTGTCCGAGAATAATAATCAACGTCATTCCCAGTGCAATGTATGTATTAATGGAAATCTGTCTGAGCACTGAAATGATATTGCTCGGTGTCAAAAATTTATCGGTTGCCAGTGCGACTACCACACATAAGATAACCAGCACTCCAATAATTCCTGTATTTCCGGTAAATACCGAGAGTACCGAATTGCCTGCTGTACTTTTCTTTCCGTTCATCACTCTTCGCCTCCTGCTGCATACTGCATGATTCTCTCCTGATCCAGTTCTTCTCTTCCAAGCATTCCCGTCATTCTTCCCGCCTTGATGACACATACGTTATCGCACATATTAATGATCTCCGGCAGCTCGCTGGATACCATGATAACGGCGATACCCGCCTTCGCCAGCTCATTAATAACGGAATAAATCTCAAACTTCGCATTGACATCGACGCCTCTCGTCGGCTCGTCCAGAATCAGGACATCCGGCTTGATTGCCAGCCATTTTCCAAGGACAATCTTCTGCTGGTTTCCGCCGGAAAGGCTTCCCGCTTCCACCAGTTCCACCCGGTCTGCCACTGCTTTGATATGAAGCTTTTCTTTATAATAATCAATCACTTCCTGACATTTCCGGTCGCTGATGGCAATTCCGTTAATATAAGAGTCAATCGATGCCAGCGTGAGGTTAAAACCGACCGTATTGCCAAGGACAAGTCCCTGTTTTTTCCGATCCTCCGGCACCAGTCCGATGCCCGCCTTGATTGCCTGGATCGGTGTCGTGAAGCGGACTTCCTTTCCATTTAAAAGAATGGTTCCGCTCTGGTATTTTCTGGCTCCAAAGATACATTCCATGATCTCGCTTCGTCCGGCTCCGACCAGACCCGCAAATCCCAGGATCTCTCCCTTTCTTACCCGGAAGCTGATATCTGAGAACACACCCTCACAGGTTAAATTCTTCACTTCCAACGCCGTTTCTGCATGTCCCAGATCGTTGTAATCTCTGGCATAGAAGCTCTCTAACTCCCGTCCTACCATCATGGCTACCAGCTCGTTCGCATTCGTCTCCGATGTTTTTTTCGTTCCCACATAGGCGCCATCGCGGATGATGGTAACCCGATCCGAGATCCGGAACAGTTCTTCCATACGGTGGGAAATATATATAATGCTTACCTGTTTTGCTTTTAATCTCTCAATGATTCCAAATAACTGTTCTACCTCGTCATTGGAAAGGGAGGACGTCGGCTCGTCCATGACGATGATCCGTCCGTCGAAGGATACCGCCTTTACAATCTCAACCATCTGCTGCTGGGCGATCGTCAAAGATTCTACCAGCGTATCCGGGTGGATATTGACCCCGAGGTTTGCCAGCATCTCGCCTGCCCGGCGGTTCGTCTCCCGCATATCCACGGTGCCGAATTTCGTCTTGATCTCCCGTCCCAGGAACAGGTTCTGCGCGACCGTCAGATACGGAACCAGGACGATCTCCTGATGTATGATTCCGATTCCTTTCTCCTGGGCATCCGAAACACCATTTATCTCAACTTCCTGACCATTAATCTTGATTGTTCCGCTGTCCGGTTTATAAATTCCTCCAAGGACCTTGATAAGCGTTGATTTACCCGCTCCATTTTCTCCCAGAAGCGCATGAACCTCGCCCATTTCCAGGGAAAAATTGATCCCTGACAATGCATAGATCCCGGAAAAACTTTTCTTGATATCTATCATTTCCAGAATTGTTTTTCCCATAGAACCCTCCGTTTTTTAGAAATGCGGCAATGAACCCCATCGCCGCATTTTCCATGTTTTATTTTATTTCACGTAACTGTTAAACTTCCTCGCAGTCCATTACTGCCAATCGTTCAGAGTCTTCTCTGCCTCTTCTTTCTCTACCAGATGGGAATCCAGATATACTTTCTTCTCATCGATTGTGGTGTCGCCGCCTACATATTTCTCGGCTGCGTCAAATGCATATTCTGCAATCTGAAGCGGAACCTGGCATGCAACTGCGGTGAACTCGCCGTCTAAGAGTGCCTGTTTTCCATCCGGGGATGCATCGATGCTATATACACCGATCTCGCCGGTCTTGTTTGCTGCCTTGATAGCTGCTGCCGCACCCAGGGCAGACGGGTCATTGATACAGAAGAATGCTTCCAGATCCGGGTTTGCTGTGATGATATCCTCAGCCAGTCCCATCGACTGATCCAGCGCTGCACCGCCATCCTGCTGTGCTACAATCTCAAATTTATCCTTCTGATCGCCAAGACCCTCAAGGAAACCATTGACACGATCCACGCAGCTTTCATTGGACGGGAAATCCAGAACTGCAATCTTTGCGCCATCCGGATAATCTTTCGTCATCTGCTCGCCCACTAACTGACCTGCCATGTATGCGTTGGTTCCAACGAACTGTGTCACGAACTGTTCGATATCATCATCGATGACTGCGGTATCTACGTTGAAAATCGGAATGCCTGCGTCTGCAATCTCAGCCAGTCCGGAGGTAATACCTGCGGAGTCAACCGGGATAACAAACACTGCATCGTAACCGCTGTTTGCACAGTCAGATAACTGGCTGAGCTGCTTGTTTAAATCATAATCTGGATCCAGGCAGGTGTAGGAAATGCCGTTTTCCTTGCACAGCTCGCTGAGCTTTGCATCAATGGAACTCTGGAAAGTATTGTTTAAAGTATTCGTACAGAATGCAAACGATAAATCGCTGGTCTTTGCCTCAGCTTCCTGCGTATCTGCCGCTGCCTCAGAAGCATCAGCTGCCGCTGTTGTATCGGTACTGCCGGAAGAGCCGCATCCTGCCAGCATTGCTGCCATCATGCAAACTGAAAGACCTGCTACTGTAAATCTAAGACTTTTTTTCATAAATCTGATCCTCCTCTTACTTCGTCACTGTTTAGTGCATTTCAAACGGATTGTTATAGTTTTCTTTTTATTTTTACGTAAAAATTTTTCTCTCTGGAAGGAGTCTCCCTGTCTGATATCTAGATATTACTCTATTCCATGCCCTTTCGTCAATACTCTTGTGGCATATTGCACTAATTTCAGCGATATATTCATCCTGTTTTATTGATATTTATGCATTTCTACCGTTCCTTTTAATTTTTTACGTAAATTTCATTCATCTTATCGTTTTACCCCAATTTTTGTGCTATAATCAAAAACAGAAATATAAAACTGCGGCAAATCCAAATCCAGCCGCGCAGGAACCGCCGGACTAAATCCGTACCAGCAAGGGGGGAGTTTTATGACCATCAAAGAAATCGCCGCAAAGGCAGGCGTCTCCATCGCCACCGTTTCCCATGTTATCAACCATACGCGCTATGTCAGCCCGGAACTGGTGGATAAAATCGAAGCTATTATTGAAGAAAGTGGATATTCTGAAAAAATCAAAAAAAAGGTGCGTAAAATCCGCAGCGGACGCAGTTCACAGATTGTCGCTGTCTTTCCAAATATCAAGAGCGCGCTCTACTGCGATCTGTGCAATCAGCTGCAGTCCTACGCGACCAGCCAGAGCTATCAGTTTTACACCGCCGTCACCAACGACAACCTGGAAGAGGAGAAAAGCATCCTGCAAAACTTAATCTCCAGTGCCAAGACCATCGGCATCTTTCTCTCCCCGGCAAGCAGCAATCCGGCTGCCTATTCATTTCTCTATGAATCCGGTATCCCGTTTGTCTGTGTCGAACGATTCATCGATGACGATGTCACTCCACGGATCCTTTTTGATTACACCAAAGCATTTCACTCCGCTACTTCCTATTTTTTTGAGAGCGGACACGAAAATGTGCTGTTTCTGGTAGAAAAAACAGACAGCCTCGCCAAACAGGACAAGATTGCCGGATATGAGCGGGCGCTTCTCTCCGCCAACCATACCCTGAGCAGTTCCTGCATCGCGGAGATCAATCTGTATCAGTCCAGTGATACCATCAGCCTGAATATTCAGAAAAGCATCACCCGGTATCTCCCCACCGCTATCATCGCCGGTGGAAACCGGCTGACTATGTTTCTTCTCAAGGCGCTGCGGGAGCTGGGAAAAGACTGTCCGCGCGATATTTCCATCATCGGATTTGACGATATGCTCTGGTGCGAGCTGACCGCCCCACCGCTATCCTGCATCCACCGGGACATCGACCAGATGGCAGAACTCGCCTCGCAGGCACTCTTTGACGAGATCAACCACCTCTCCGGCGCGCCTTTGACCCGCTATGCAGATGTAGAGCTGATTTTGCGTGATTCCACCCGGATCATCGACAACGGTCCGCTCGGTGAACACGCCGTCTCCCCGGACAGCATCCGCCTCTCCAAGGAGGAAAAACAGCTTTTGCGAACTGGAAATTACCGCGTCGCCATCTCCTTCCACTACACTGGAACCGCCTGGGCTGCCCTGCATCAGAAAGGCATCCGGGATGAACTGGAACAGTACGGAATCGATATTATTTCCACCATGGACGCCCATTTTGATCCTGCCCTCCAGAATATGCAGCTCGAAAGCATCAAAATGCAACACCCGGACGCCGTCATCGCCATCCCCACCGACGATGTCCAGACGGGTCCGGCATTTCAGGAATTGTCCAAAATGACGCGGCTGGTCTTTTTAAGCAATGTCCCGCAGAATTTCAGCCGGAACAATTACGTCTCCTGTATCTCCGTCAATGAGCGGGAAAATGGCACCAATACAGGGCGCATGATCGGCGAATACCTGAAAGAAAAACCGCACGCCAAAGTCGGCTTCATCATCCACGGCGCCATGTTTTACGGCACTACCGAGCGTGATAACTGTGCCGAAAAAATATTAAGGGAATCCTATCCCGACATTGAAATCACTGCCAGAAAGGGATTTATTCAAATTGAAAATGCCTACAAGGTATGCTATGAGATGATAAACGAGCACCCGGATATCCAGGCGCTCTATGTGAGCTGGGACCGCCCCGCCCTGCTCGCCATCAAGGCCCTGAAAGCTTTGAACCGGACAGATATTGCTGTCTTTACCACAGATCTGGATTTTGAGATTGCAGAAGAAATGAATCAAGGATTTGTAAAAGGACTCAGCACCCAGAGACCATATGACCAGGGAAAAGCGGCTGCTCTTGCAGTCGCCAAATCCCTTGTCAGCAATAACGTCCCCAAATATATCGGCGTGCAGCCCTATGTGGTTCATGAAAAACAGCTGAAACGTGCCTGGAAGGATATTTTCTTTGAGGCACTGCCGGAGGAGCTGGGGGAGAAGGTAACAGTTCACAGGTAGGAATTTTCTGAACTGAAAATTCCGTACGATACAGTTCCGACAGCAGATTTTGCCGATTTGGAATGCGTAGCATCGGCAAAATCCCGTTGCTGGGCACACGTGTGTGAACAGTAACGGGAGAAGCAGATGGGTCAGTAGCTATTTTCCAAACCCATACACCTCTTCCGGATATGGGCGCATCCCGCTTTCTTTTAAAATCTTGCCAACCACTTTCCCCCATGATATGATAAAGTTATTCGTAACAATTCCGTATCTTCAGAAAGGAGCATCATCGATGGCACCCCTAAAAATCCCTGTTGGTATTTCTGATTTTAAAAAGCTGCGCGAAGACGGCTATTATTATATTGATAAAAGCGGGCTGATCGCTGATCTTCTGACGAACAACTCGGAAGTCACCCTGATTACCCGCCCGCGTCGTTTTGGAAAAACACTGGCGATGAGTATGCTTGCCAATTTTTTTGATATTCGAAAAAAAAGCCCGAATCTTTTTACCGGACTTCAAATCGAATCTCGTCCAGATCGATGAACGCATGTATGCAAAAGAATTTGAAGGAAATTATGATGAAATTTTCTGTTATGGAATTTCCTTCTTCAAGAAACGGTGTATGGTAAAGGGGATAGGTAAATAATGCTGGCATCTGTTTTTATACACAAATAGGGCGTCTGTCGCATTTACAAATATGCTGGCCGATAACCCTATTTTATAGCCAAAAGGAGCTGCTGCACGGTTTGTGCAACAGCCCCTTCTTACATCTTCACTTATTAAATTCTTACAGTCTCGCAATCACTGCGTCCACATATTCCTCGGTGGTTGCAGTTCCATGCAGATCTCTTGTCAGGTGCTTGCCTTCTGCCAGAACCTCATCCACAGCCTTGCGGATGCGTCCGGCGGTCTCATTTTCACCTAAGTACTCTAGCATCATGCAAGCAGACCACAGGAATGCGGTCGGGTTTGCCAGGTGCTTGCCTGCAATATCCGGTGCGCTGCCGTGTACGGCCTCGAACATCGCATAGTCAGAACCGATATTGCTGGATGGAACGAGTCCCAGTCCACCGATCAGACCACTGCACAGGTCAGAAAGAATATCTCCGTACAGGTTCTGCATTACCATAACGTCAAACTGATTCGGGTTCATGACAAGCTGCATGCAGGTGTTGTCGATAATCTTGTCATCGCCCTCAATCTCCGGATATTCCTTTGCAATCTCTTTGAAAATGGAAAGGAACATGCCATCGGACATTTTCAGGATATTTGCCTTATGAATACAAGTTACTTTCTTGCGTCCGTTCTTTTTCGCATACTCGAATGCATCGCGGATAATGCGCTCGCTTGCCTGTCTTGTAACAATCTTAATTGCATGAACCGTATCCGGATTTACCTGCTCCTCCACACCGACATAAAGTCCCTCTGTATTTTCGCGGAAAATCACAATATCTACATTCTTAAACGGAGTTTTTACGGCTGCGTTGGACTTAACCGGGCGGATATTGGCATACAGGTCATACTGTCCGCGGAGTGTTACATTCAAAGAGCGGAAGCCCTTTCCAACCGGAGTTGTAATCGGGGATTTTAAGAGTACTTTGGTGCGCTCAAAGGAAGCATATGCTTCCTCCGGAATCAGGGCACCATTGCGTTTCCACTCATCCTCACCAACATTGAAAATTTCATATTCCAGCGGAGCATCTGCCGCTTTTAAGATTTTTAATACATTATCAACCAGCTCCGGTCCGATACCATCGCCGCGAAATACTGTAATTTTATGACTCATTTCTTTATCCTCCTTCTTGATTTTCCCAATCGTAACTGTTCAGTACCTTCACAGTCACGCGCAAAAATCCATTAAAAATTTCATCGAAAGCTGCCAGAACAGGCTGACAGCTTTTCGAACAAACAACTTTTCAATTAAATTTCCCTTACAGAACAACTGCTACAATCAGGTTATATACCGCACAGCAGATAACGCTGATAGGTACTGCTACAAAGAGAAGACGGTTGAATAAGTGATTTCGGTCCTCCTCGTTTCCGCAGGAACCAAGAATCAGGCTGCCGCCGGATGAGAACGGGCTGATAGCACTGCTCTGGGCACCAAGAATTGTGCAGGCAAAAAGTGCTGCCGGATTTAATCCGGTGGCTGCTGCAAGTCCCGGAATCAGCGGGAACAGGGCCGGTGCTACAACACCTGTTGTAGAGCTGAAGAAACTCATAAATGCACCTACAAAGCTGAATGCCAGCGGAATCAGGGCTGTCGGAACATTAGAGCCAATCCATGCGGATAATGCATCAATGGTACCGGCCTGAACTGCAACGGCGATAAGCATGCCGGCTCCGGCAATCATGAGGATGGTGTTCCACGGAACACGTGCAATCACTTCCTTCTGCGGTGCCAGGTCAAAGAGCAGTGCAATGATGGTAAAGCAGAATGCCACCAGTCCTACATCAACCTTTCCAGCAATTTTTCCAATCAGTTCATTACCAGGAACTGCCATCTTTAAGAGTGGGAATACCAGGACAATTACCATCATCAGAATCATTAAATGCAGGGTTGTTTTCTGCTTTTTATCAAACGGTTCCGGACGGTTAAAGGTTACGCCCTTTCCGATACCGCGGTTACTCTTGAAGCCAAAGCGGAAAATCGCAATCAGAATCAGGGAAAATACAATTGCAAAGGCGAAAATTTTCATTTCATCTACAAAGGAATTCGTTGCTTCAATGGCCGGTTCAGCTTCATAAGCGGTATCAATCAGACCGCGGAATACGACGCCCAGCGAAGCCGTGGGGAAGTTTCCGCCTGCCAGTGCACCGCAGTTGATCGCCACCGCACCGGTCAGCTTGTCCATCTTTGCTTCCTCACAGATAAGGATGGTAATCGGTGCCAGGAATGCCAGAACGGTAAAGTATGCAGCGCCCATAACAGAAAGCACAACTGCTACAAAAAATAACGCAAAGGGAAGCATACCCGGAAATTTACGACACATATAGAGAAGACTGGCCGACATTTTTTCAAGTGTTCCATTCACAGCTGCAAAGTTATAAAACAGTGATACTGACAGGATGACAAACATGGTGCTGACCGGCCAGAAGCCAATCAGCTCTTTTGTTTTTAATCCCATGCCAAAACAACCAATCAAGTATGCAAAGGCAATACAGAAAAATCCCGTATTGATTTTCGTTTTATATCCCAATATAACGGCAACCGCAATGGATGCCACCAAAACTGCACTTAACATATGATGCGTCCCCCTATTCTTCGATGCCCAACAGTTTTGCCGGAATAGTGTGTGTCATATGGTACACCTGCTCCTCCGAAATTCCATGATCTACCAGATACTGCATATATTCCGCCAGTGCCAGCTCCCAATGCGGGTTTTCTGTCTGGCCACCATCGGTATCAACCATGACATTTTTATAGCCAACTTCTTTGATAAGCTCCAGGTTATCTGCCAGATTGCTCTTGTACTTTCCGCCACCCATGTTCTGTGCATAGCAGCGCTCTAAGATAACGTCATAATCCTTTACCAGACGAAGCTGATCCTCATGGCTCATGCCTACAATCCACCATTCCGGATGCGTTACAACGATGTTTTTTACTCCCATATCCCGGGCAGCTTCCACAACAGTGAAAATCTCCTCCGGTGCAATATGTGCGGTTCCCAGTACAGCGTTGTGGTCACGAATCAGCTCCAACACTGAACGCAGCTCCGGTACAATTTTACCATCTTTCACTACTTCCACACACTGGCTCAGATCCTGATTCATCTTCTGCATATGGTTTTTTGCCGACTGGGTCGGAAGCCATACTACCTTAGCACCCAGACGAAGCGCCACATCGACTGCCTTCGGATTGATGCCGCCGACTACCTTGTTTAAGGTAATGCTGCCAAACATCGTAAAATTGTTCGTTTTCCCGTGTACAATCTCGTTGTGGCGGTTGCACAGATAGGCCCGATCCATCGTGGTTCCCTGATGCGTCTTGATGACGATAGCGCGTGCCCCAACCCGGATAGCTGCCTCCATCAGTTCGAAATCATCATACGCCCGCAGACGCAGATCGGGATTCGTGTGAACGTGCATATCTATAATGCCCTTCATTAAATCCTGCTTCATCTTGCTTATTCCTCCTATTTGTAATCGTCCACAGAGGCTTTTTCAAAGCTGCGTTCCCTCGCCGGATTCCTATTCGATTTTCCAGCCGCTGCTTCAGTCTCTGCCATTGATTTTTGCTTGTTTTTATCTTATACTATTTTTGTTATAGGAGAAAGGCAAGATTTATTATACCAGATATCGAAAATTCCGATATCTCGTGAGGGGGATTCTCATGGATTTAAAAGAACTAGACTATATCGTAACCGTCGCTAACGAGGGGAGCATCTCCCGCGCGGCCGAAAAATTGTTTATGGCGCAGTCAAGCTTAAGTCAGGCAGTCCGCCTATTTGAACAGGATCTGGGAACGCCGATTTTCGTCCGCACAGCCCGCGGAGTCCGTCCAACCTCTGCCGGGGAGGCGTTTATTTTCCATGCCAGACAGATTTTACAGCAGTACCAGGAGGCGCGCAGTGAGGCTTCGGATATTGAAAATTTAAAGGGCGGCACCGTCATCTTCGGCATCAGCACCTACCGGGGGACGTACCTGCTGCCGCCGGTTCTGAAAAAATTCCATGCCCTGTATCCACGGGTTCATGTGGAGATCTGTGAGATGGACAGCATTGATCTGGAAAATAAGATTTTAGAGGGACTTTTAGATCTGGCGCTGATCGCCGCGCCGCCGGTTCGAATCAAACACGGTGTGGATTCCCTGATGCGGGATGAGATCATGATCGCCACTACCGCCGATCACCCGGTCATGAGGTTTGCGAAGCCATGCGAATCGGATCCGGAACAGATGTGGATCGACCTAAAGGACACCGCACCATTTGAATATATTCTGGGCCCGCCCAGCACCGTCCTCGGACGGACTGCCCGCCGATCCTTGCGCGAGGCGGGTGTGGAACCTCTGGGACTCGACACCTACCTCTCCGCCTCTTTTGCTGCGGCGATGGCGCGGGAGGGGGTCGGACTCGCGTTTACCTACCGTTCCTGCCGCATCATGCGGGATGAGTTCCGCTATCTGCGGATCGGGAAAGATGGTATTTTCCTCGATCTGGCGCTCGCCTGGCCCGCCGGAAAATACCGCTCGCGGGCGGCGATGGCGCTCGCGAAGCTGTTTCAGGAGATGGCGCCGGAGCTGCTGCGGAGGTAATTTTCTTAAAAAGCTTTTTTCAATCTATCAAAACAGCCGCCCCGCGATTCATTTCATCGTTCGCGGAGCGGCTGCTCTTTTAACTATATTTACTCAAAGCAAACCCGTTCTGCCCCTTCAATCTGAAGAGCGGTCTGGTAGAATTTCGTCAGTGCGCGGATTGCGTACTCAACGTCCTTCACACCTGCCGTTTCGTAGCAGGAATGCATCGCAAGCTGCGGCAGACCGATATCGACGGCATGGACGCTGACCTGCGTGTTGGAAAGGTTTCCAAGGGTGGAACCGCCTAAAATATCACTGCGGTTTGCAAACACCTGAACCGGAACACCTGCCTCATTGCAGACATTCGTAAATACCGCACGGCTGAATGCGTCCGTGGTGTATTTCTGGTTCGCGCTCTCCTTGATGACGATACCTTTGTTCATCCAGGAGCAGTTGACTGCATCCGTCTTCTCCCCGTGGTTCGGGTGAACGGCGTGTGCGTTGTCGCAGCTTACGAGGAAAGAACCGGCAACTGCCTGATAATAGTCCTCCGGTGTCTTGCCAAGTGCGCCGTTGATGCGGTGCAGGACATCCTGTAAGAAGGTGGACATCGCTCCCTGCTTCGTATTGGAACCAACTTCCTCATTGTCGAAGCAGCAGTATACGCTGACATCGCGCTCATTCTTCGCCTCCAGGAATGCTTTCAGGGAAACGTAAGCGCACTGTAAGTCGTCCAGTTTCGGACTGGAAATGAACTCGTCCGCATACCCCCAGATCGTACCCGGCTGGCGGTTTACAAGGAAGAGATCCTTTCCTAAAATATCCTCCGCTGCCACACCAAGCTCTTTCGCAATCATCGCGTCAAACGCGCCTTTTTTCAGCTCACCAGCGGAGAACAGCGGGCATAAATCAACCTGACGGTTGTATTTGTATCCATTGTTCACCTCACGGTTGAAATGAATCGCTACGTTCGGAATGATGAACAGATCTTTATCGATGTACAGAAGTCTCGCGCTCACGCCCTGACCGTCCTTTACCAGCACACGGCCTGCGACAGTCAGAGGGCGGTCAAACCATGTGCTGTCGATCATGCCGCCGTATGCTTCTACATCGAGACGCAGATACTCGCCCGGACCATTTAACTCCGGTACATTCTTGATCTTGTAAGTCGGTGAATCACTGTGGGAGGCGCACATCTGGAAATGGTAATCGCCCAGTTCCTTTCCGACGCGGAACGCAATGATACTGGAATGGTTGCGGATCGTGTAATACGTTCCACCCTGCTTCACGTCCCAGCAAGTTCTCTCCGGCAGATAGGTAAAACCTGCCTCATCCAGCATTCCCTTGATCGTCTCAATCGAATGAAACATACTCGGGCTGTTCTCAATAAAAGTCAATAATTCCTTCGCAGCATTCATCATGCAGACTTCCCTTCTCTCTTCTTAATCGCCGGTAAAATCAGTCCCAGTGCTACCAGAACGACTGGTGTGATGACATTCAGCATGGTTGTGTACAGATCACCCTGTTTGTACATACCTAATAAGCAGCAGGCTGCGGTCAGGATAAAGCACCATGCGCCAAAGCCCAGTGCCACTCCGTTGTTCTTCACAAAACGATACTCGCGCTCAAACTTATCTGAATGTTTGCGAAGCATGAAGTACGCAAAGAATACCCACAGATAACGCATCGGCATGGTAACCGAATTAAGCTGTGTCAGCTGGCGCAGAACCGTATCCGCATTCGGAACCAGAACCTGAGCCAGAATGATGGAACCGGACAGGATGACTACCATCCAGATACCATTGACGTAAGCGCCAAATTTGTTTTTCTTTAAGAGCTTGGTCGGGATGAACTGACGCGCATCCTCGTTGTCAAGCAGCATACGAAGCGGTGCATCGATGCTGACTACCAGCGTCGAGAACTGGCCGATCGCGTTGCAGGCTGCATAAATGATCATAATCAGGTTTCCAACGCCGTAATACTCACCCAGTTTCTGGAATGCCCAGTACTGTCCATTCGCATTGTAAGAGTCAAAATTAGCCTCAACCAAGGATACATCGAACATCATACCCATCGCGATTGTACCGAAGATCGCGCAGACGATTACCATGATCGCTGCAAAAATCATACTCTTCGGGAATCCCTTGGACGGATCCTCTACCTTGTTTACATATGGGGAGATCTTCTCACAGCCGCCGACTGCAAATACAAGGATGGACAAGCTGCTGAAATACTTCCAATCAAAATGCGGAATCAGGTTTTTCAAGCTGAAATCCACCGACAGGTAACCACCGTTCGGATTGATGACCGGTGCAGCAAACATCAGCAGAATGTACAGGATACTCATGACAAACATACTGGTTCCCGCCAGGGTAGCCAGTTTCTTTAACGGGTTTAAGCCGCGGCTTGCAACCCAGCAGAAGAACAGCAGTACCGCAAAGGTAACTAACTGAACCGCTTTCGTGTTAAAGGACGCATACTTCTCTGCGTTCTGGAAAATCATCCAACTCAGCGCTTTCAGACCGCCGGATCCCTTCGATGCGATGTAGGTGACATGGCAAGCCCAGTAGGTCCAACCTGCGTAGTATGCAGCCTTCGCGCCGGTTGTCTCATGAATCCAGGAGCTGACACCGCCGCCCGAATTCTTAAATGCGGAACCAAGCTCTCCGACCATCAGTGCGTACGGTACAAAGTACAGTGCGAACATCAGAATCCAGGAGAAGATAACCTGTGTTCCATTGAAGTATACGAAACCATTTAAAACGTTTCCAAATCCCCAGAGGGTGGAGAAACACATAAAGGAAAGCATATACCACTTGATTTTGTTTTGTTGTGATTTGTTCATATCTTATTTTCTCTCCTTACTGAAAGTATCTTTTTTATTCTCTCATATGCTGCGTTAATTGTCAAAAGTATTTTTTTATTAACCCAGTATTTTCCAGTCCGAATCGGTAGTATTCTGTAGTTTGTGGCTATTTTTTGTTAAATCCATACAATATGCACCTATTTTTTCCCCAAAAAAAGCGGCGATTCGAAAGAAAACGCCGCTTTTTGCCTCTTGTTTTATAAATATTTTATTATATCATTTTCGATATACACAGCTCCTCCAGCGCCACGTTAACCCCCGCGCAGAGGAAGTGCCAGAGACTTAACTTCTGTCCCTACTTCATGTAACCTTTCAGCGCCCACTCATACGTCTCGATCGCCTGCTGCAGGTTCATGTTAGCTGTCTCTTTGTCGATCTGTTTCTCCAGGAAGGAAACTTCCTCGCTCTTGTACTCCAGCTGGGTCGCCATGCCAAGCTCCAGCTTCTTCTGCATCGCATTCATCGTCTGCGTCTCTGCTGCCAGGGACGCATCGGCAAGCTGCAGGGCTGTCTGCTTCTGCATGATGTCGTTGTAGAGTGTCTGCATACCGGAGCGGATCGTCTGTTCCTGGTTCTTGATGGTGCGGTCCATGTTTTTCTTATCGGCTGAACCTTCTGCCATATTGGCATAACCGCGCTTGTTGGACTGTAAGGACAGGTTCTGCTCGAGTGCCGTCTGCGTGTCCGCCGCCAGGTTCATCGCCGCGATCCGGGTGAGATCCGCCTGCGGCAGATCCTGGATATCCGGTTCCGCGTCATAGGACCATCCGGTCTGGACGCAGAGCTGCTGATGCTGGGCCTGAAGTCCCGCTTTTGTCTGGGTCAGCGTGGACTGGAGCGACTGCAGCGACTTCTGTGCATTTAACACATCAATCTGGGTCGCCTGACCTAGCTGCTGGCGCTTCTGGGTCAGCTGCATGGAAAGTTCCTGCAATTCCACTGATTTCTCCATCAACGGAATTGTCTTTTTGACCTGATTATAAGCAGCAAACGCCGACTGCACCTGCGCGACAACCGCATCCTGGCTGTTGATATAGTCCAGACGGTCCATCTCGCTGTCGCGGTAAGAAGCATCGGCAGACTGCTGGGTTTTTAACGCATTCTGCTCCACCATGACGGACGCTGACATCAGGCTTGCGTAAGCACTCGCCATGCCCGGCACCGCCAGAAAATCCTCAATCTGATCCGCCTGATCCCGCAGGTTATCCGCGCTGTCGTACAGATCATTCGCCTGATTGTACTGCTTATCCTGCACTTCCTTCGCATTCTTCGTATCGCGCCCTGCCTGATAGGTCGTCTGGTTGTTTAGATACGTCGGGTTGTACTCCTGTACCAGATACGGCAGTTCGCTGTATTCCATCACATTGTCCTGAAGCTTCGCCCATGTATCTGCGTCATAAGCGAACTGCGGGCTGGCTGCCAGCGCCGCAAATGGTCCCTGCAATGCCAGAACAGCTGCTGCCGCTGCGGTCAGAAGCGCCGTTTTCCTTCTTCTATGTTTCATTTCCGGTTCCTACTTCCTTTCTGTTACCACCATGTTATCCTACGGCACTTTCTGTTCCAAAAGTGCCTACCCGTGAATAGCAACCTGTTCACACCTTAAGTAAACTGCCATTCCTGACGGATTAATTCGTCACAATCAGACCTTTCACAGCCCACTCGTAGTTTTCCACCGCTTTGGTATATTCCAGTTCCGCGCTCTTATACGACGCCACGCTGCTGAGCCAGGAGCACTCAAGCCCCAAATAATTGGCTCTTGAGAGCATTCCCAGTGCGTTCTGACGCTTTGCCGCCTCGTAGCTCTGCGCTGCCGCCTGATATCCAGCCGTCGCACTGTCATACGCCTGTTTCTTTGATACCACCGCCGCATAGAGGTTCTGAACCGTGATCGTCACCGAATCCTCGGTATAGGCGACGTTTCGCTTCTTGACTGTGCGGTTGGAAGACCTTTCCGCTTTCGCAGCACGCACAGACATCAAATCATAATTTGCGCTGACTGCCGCCTGTGTATCGGCTGCCAGATCCATCGTCGCAAGGCGGGTGGCATCCGGAACCGGCACATCCGCAAATGTCACCGGCGCATCCGCGTCAAATCCAAGCAGCATCAAAATATTCTGCTTGAGCTGCAGTGCCCCATTCTCTGCCTGCTGGGCGCTGGAATTGGCCTGCTGCAGCGCCTTCTGCGCCGTCAGGACCTCCTGCGCGGAAGCACGGCCGAGCGCCTGCATCTTCTGTGCGGCATCCGCATTTACCTGGCACATTTCCACATTCTTTTTCGCTGTTTCCACCTGCGGGAGCAGTTCCTCATACTGGATGAGCAAGTTCTGCACCGCCTTGACTAACTTATTCTTTGTCTGACGCAGGGTCCGGGCATAGGTGCCGGAAAGCTCCTTGTTCGTAAGCTTTGCCCCCTGTTTGCGCAGCTCTCTCGCTGCCGCCTTGTAGCCCTCAAACAGCTCTCTCGTCTCCGCATCCATATCGTCGGACTTCAGGTCCATCGCATCTTCCATGAGGGCGCTCGCCTCTGCCGCCAGGGCAGTTCCCGCCGACTGGCTGGTCGTCTGGCTGTAGAGCTGGGAACGCAGGTTTAAGTACGTGCTGTTGTACCCCTCGATTCGCCATGCGATCTCGCCATATTCCAGCGTCCCATCCTCTAGCTGTTCTTTGGTGTACGGGGAAGTTTCCTCCTCCACCTCGGTATTGCCGCCCGTCAGCACCGGACCGGTCGCATCGTCGCCGATCAGCGCATCTGAGCCGATCCCCGGCATTTTAGCCGCATATGCCGGCATCGTCATAGCCGTGCTGACTAACGCCGCCTGTAAAAGAATGGCAAACAGTTTTTTCCTGTTTTTCTTCATCTTACTCATCTTCATTTCCTTTCGGCGCTCTGCGCGCCCGCTCCCGATTCTATCCCAGCGCCCCGTTTCAGGATGCCGAGTGTCAGGGCAAACCGTTCCCGGATACGGTTTTCCGGAACTCCGTCGTGAAAGCTCTTGATCTCCATCGCGATCGCCATCATCGCCATGCGGAAAAAACTCATATATTCCTCCCAGCCCAGCTTCCGCAAGGATTTTCCCACGCACGACTCATAGGCGGCGCGTTCCAGCTTCCGTCCACGCACGGCGCGTGGACTGTCCGGATCGGAGCTGAATATATCAAAGGTCAGCGCCTCACGGCTGCTGCACTCCATGATGTTGCGGATGAAATCGGCGCGTCTCTCATCGCGGCACAGGGCAAGCGAACCGTTTAAAAACTGCCCTAACATCTCCCAGATGTCCCCCTGCGCCTCTTCAAGGCAGCGCACGCCGCACTCATAAAATTCATTGATAAAACTCTCACACAGATATCCTAAAACATCCCATTTACTGTCAAAATACGTATAAAAACTGCCCCGGGAGATCCCGGCATCTTCTATCATACGGTTGAGCGATGCTTTTTCTATCGTTGTCCGCGTATATTCAGCCATACACGCGTCCCGGATTTTCTTCTGTTTTTCCTCCGGCAGCCGCTTAAATCGTTCCGACGGCATCTTCTTCTCCCCCTTTTTCTATCAGTACAGGCAGCTTCCCCGCCCCGGGTCCGCCGCCTGACAGATTCACTGCTTAACCTGCTTTTCCTTAGTCGCAGTCCAGCTTATCATACTCATCTTCTTTGCCTTTTCCCATGTTATAAACCACTCGGTAGAAGGACGGAAGCAGTACCAGCGTCAGGATCGTCGCCGCAACCAGACCGCCGACGTTTACAAGCGCTAAGCCCTGCATCATCTTGCCCGCCTTACCAAATGCCAGACAGTTCGGGATCATCGCAATGATGGTCGTCAGTGTCGTCATGCAGATTGGGCGTACACGGATCGCACCTGCCTCTACCAGCGCCTCGTCTAACGGCATCTCCACCCGCAGCTGGTTGACCGTATCCACGTACAAAATACCGTTGTTTACAACCGTACCGACCAGCATCAGGAAACCAAGCATGGAGGTCATACTGATCGGGCAGTCCGCCAGGAACAGGAATCCAAAGGAACCGATCAAACTGAACGGTATCGTTGCCATAACCATCAGGGAGAACTTCGGAGACTCAAACTGAATCGCCATGACAATGAAAATCAAAAAGATCGCTGTGACAAGCGCCATTCCCAGCGCGGAAAGCTCCTCACCCATCGACTCATCCAGGCTGTTGGTCGCCATCTCAACACCGTACGGGAACTCCCAGTTCTGCACGAAGCTCTTGACATCTTTTTCAGCCGTCTTCTTATAATCTGCCTGTGCCTGCATCGTGATCGATACCTGGTACTGTTTCTCTTTTCGTGAAATCTCCTGTGGGCTGTCCTGATAGTAAATCTCTGCCAGATCCTCCAGCGGAAGCGTATTGCCCGCCGCCGTCGTGATCATCATGCCCTGCAGTTTCGCGATGGAATCGTAGCGATCCGGCGCAAATTCTACTTTCACATCCTGATCCTCGCCGTTGACGGAGATCGTCGCCGCTTTCACACCGCTTAAATTGCTGTATACAACCGAACCGATGCTTGCCGGGGTCAGTCCCTCTGCCTCCGCCTTGACCGGATCCACTTTTACCTTGATAACCGGCGCCGCATTCTCAACAGAAGAATGTACCTGCATAACATCCTCGCGCTTGCGAAGCTCCGTTACCAGATCATCCGCTGACTTCTTTAATGTATCATAATCGGTACTCTGCAGATCCACCTCAATCGAATCACCGCTGCTCATGCTGCTGCTCATACTGCTGCTGCCCTGTTCCAGCGTAATAGTCGCATTAACGTAGTTCTGTGTCGCATATCTCCACTTCTCGATAACCTCGTCCGTGGAAAGCTTTCTCTTATCTTTTAAGTAGGCATTCAGTGTCACATCACTTCCGGAAGTCATGCTGACGCCACTGTTTCCATATGTCATCAGGTAATGATCCACATCCTCGTCTGCCTCTACCATATTTTCCAAATCAAGCACAGTGTCACGGATTGCCGATACCGAATAACCCGGTTTCGTCTTGATCGTCATCGTAACGATACCCTCATCGATCGAGGACATCAGCTCCAGGTTCAGTCTGGACGCCATGAGGAGGGCCAGCACAACCAGCACCGCCGTCGTTCCAAATACCAGCGCATAGCGCTTGATGACCTGCGGCATATGCTTGCGGTACCAGGCCTGGATGCCTTTGATGATGCGTCCTGCCGGCGCATGATCCTTCTCCACCGGATGCCAGAACATATAGCAGAGCGGCACGATGATGACTGCCGAGAATAAGGAAGCCGTCATACAGAAGATGATCGTGTAGCCGAGCTGTGTAAAGAGCTGTCCAGACATACCGTTTAACATCAGAAGCGGAATAAATACAACACAGGTTGTCAGCGTACCGCCGGTGATCGAGCCGATCATCGTGCGCGTACCTTCCAGCGCCGCGTCGTAGAAATCCAGTTTTTCCTTCGCCCGGAAACATCCGTCGAGGACGTTGATCGAGTTATCAACCATCATACCAACGCCGAGAACGAGCGACGTCAGGGAAATAATGTTCATTGAGAATCCCATCGCCGCCATACAAATGATCGCCAACACAACGGAGATCGGAATGGACGTACCTACGATGACCGACGCACGCAGATCGCCATAGAATAAGAACAGAATGATCATGGACAGGATGATCGCCAGGAGCAGCGTTTGGATTACGCTGCTTAAAGACCGTTTCAGCGTGTCACTGGCATCATCTACCACGGTGATTTTAAGACCCGGATACTGCTGTTCAATTTCCTGCACCTTCTTGGTTACCTGGTTGGAAACCTCGATCGCGGTGGAACTCTGCTGTTTCTTGATTCCCAGGGAGATAACATCTTCGCCATTATAGCGTCCGATCGAGTTTGCATCCTCCAGCGCCTCATAGACATTCGCGATATCAGAAAGATGGATCGTCTCACCGTTTTCCAGCGGAAGCACGACATTTTTCAGACTTTCCGTGCTCTTAAATTCGTTGCCGACACTGACGTCGAGATCCTGTTTTCCAACCCGGACATCGCCCGCCGGGATCGTGAAATCGGCGGCACCGACTAACTGTGCGACCGTATTCATATTCAGGTGGTACTGTGCCAGTTTTTCCGGAATCAGTTCCACGCGGGTGTAGCTCTCCTGACCGCCGGCAATCGAAACCTCGCCGACCGAGCTTAATTTCTCAAACTCAGGAACAATTTTGTCATCTACATATGTATAAAGGTTCTGATCGACGTCGCCGCTGACTGCCAGCGTAACCGTCGCCATCGAGTTAATATCCAGCTCCATGATATTCGGGTCATTGGCATCGTCCGGCAGATCGCCCTGAATGCCGTCTATCGCCTTTTTCAGGTTAATGTATGCGGTATCCATGTTGGTGCCGTACTCATACTGGACAATGACGATCGATACATTTTCACGGGAAATGGACTGTACCTTATCTACCGAGTCCAATGATGTGATCGCATCTTCTTCTTTCTTGGTAACCAGATCGGTTACGTCCTCCGGGCTGGCTCCCGGATACACCGTAGCGATGATTAACATCGGCATCTCCATCTCTGGCGTCAGTTCCAGCTTCATGCCCATGACGGACTGAAGACCGAAGTACGCGATGGTGATCAGACAGAGAATGATGGTAACCGGACGCCGCAGTGCGAGTTTTGTCAGTCGAATCATTCTTTGTCACCTGCCTCTGTCGTCTCCGCTGCTGTCTCATTGTTTCCGTCTGTCTGTGCGCCGTCGTTATCCTGTGCCAACAGGACTTCTCCCTGATCCACCAGCTCGTTGCTCCAGCTTACGATGACCTGGCTGTCGCTCGTCAGACCCGATTTTACTTCCATATTTTCATCGTCATAAATACCTGCTTCGATCTCGGTTTTCTCCGCTTTTCCGTCCTCATAGAGGTATACAAACGGGGCACCGTTGTCGTAGCTGACTGCATCGACCGGAACGGTCAGCACCTGGCTGACACGGTCCATGATAACCGTCATTTTTACGCGGGAACCATTCGTAAGACCTGCTGCATCCGGCACCATCGCACGCGCGTCATAAAGACCGCTGCTCTCGTTGACCATAGATCCGATCTCGGTCACTGTACCGGTGTAATCCACACCATTTTTCTCCAGCGTCACGCTGTCACCCAGCTCCATCGTCTGGTGGATCTTCTCGGTGATACCGAATTTAACCTGTAACTGGCTGGCACCGGAGATCGTGCAGATCTCGCCTGCCGGAGATACATGATCATGCGGTTCGACGCTCCGGGACTCGATCACACCGTCGATCGGCGCTGTCACGGTTGTGTATTTCACCTGCAGATCGTATTGATTCTTCGCAGATTCATAGGAAATCTTCGCGCTCTGTGCGCTGTTTTGTGCCTGCTCCATCGCCTCCTGGGAGACAAAACCATCTGCAAAGAGCGCCTGGGTACGGCTTAAATTGCTGTCCGCATTCTTTAAGGCAACGGAAGCCGCATCCACCTGCAGCTTTAACGCTGTCAACGCGTCGGAATCGATCTTGCACAGCGCCTGCCCTGCCTGGACCGTATCGCCCGCCTGGAAGTAAACCTCCAGCACCTCGCCGCTCATCTTCGGCATGACGCTCGCGCGGGACTGCGGCTCTACCAGTCCGGTCAGATCCGTGTACAGGCTGATGTCCTGACGAACCGGATTTTCTACCTTTACGGTTGGACGGGACTCATATTCCGCCGCCGTATTCTTATGACCGCATCGGGACAAAACGACAGCACCAACTACTACAATCGCAGCCAGCGCCAGAATCTTTCCTCTTTTTTTCATAATTTCCTCCATCTATGCTTGTTCTTGGTATAAATTTTTCTCAGTCTATATTTTACTCATCTCGTATACACTTTGCCACTCCCAAGTTTGGACAGGTGTGTACACAAATTTGTCAAAATGTATCCATCTATGTTCATCTTTTTTTCATGGCACCCGAATTTTCCTGCCGCTGACCGTTTTTTGGGGTACATGACAGCAAAAACGCAGGAAAAACCAACCAAATACCGCTGATTCCTCCTGCGTTTCCTTGTTCCATTTTCTAATTGATAATAATTCTCAAAACTGCCGGAAACCTGCTTTCCTAACGGACCTGCATAGGGTCGCACCCGGTGCATTTGCGGATCACGCTCATGAACGTGGCGACGCGCTCCTTCACATCCGCCTCATCCTTAAACGGCGCGTCAAACGCAACTCCCATAACCGAGAAAATGATGATCTGCACCGCCATCGCCGCCTCCGGCATCGTCAGGTTCTTAAACATACCAATCCGCTCCAGATGGTTATAAAAATACTGGTACACCTTTTCTCCCATCTGACGGCGCAGCGCCATGAACTGTACCGACTCGGACAATGCCCGGATATGCTTCTGGTTTTCCATGATATACATATACAGCTGTGTCAGCGCCTTCTCCGGATCTGGCTGGCTCATCGTCTCTTCCATGATGCGCTTCATCTCGCGTTCCATCCGGTATTCCATCAAATCATATATATCTTTAAAGTAATAATAAAATGTTTTTCTTGTGATCCGGCTCCGCTCGACCAGCGCCGTAACCGTGATCTTCTCGACCGGTCTTTCCGACTCCAGCTCGATATAAGCCTCTACAATCCGTTCCTTCGTATTTCCCTGCTGCATACTCTTTTCCTCCGGCAAACCGTTGTTGTTTAAGTATAGTTTATAATTCAACAAACTGCAAGTATTGCCTGAAATTTCCATGTTCCTGCGATGAATCCGCGTTACTGGGCACGTATGCGTGAACAGTAACGAATCCACTGCCGTTCTGTTTTTGCACAGAACTTTTCAAACATGCTTACTTGTGAACAGCAGCCGATACGGCCGGTCCGCTTTCGTGTTTCACACGCCCTTCCACCTGCGGCAGTTTCTGCGAGTATACAACCACCCGGTCGCCTTCCAGTATCTGCGTACCGCCGTCTGGAATGATGATCTGGCTGCCCCGCTTTATCATCACAATGATCGTATTCTTATAGAAGCGCGCCTCCGCGATCTTCTTACCACACCAGCGGTGATCGGGTGTCATCAGAATCTCTTTTAAAAGGATTCCCTGGCTGTCCGTAAAGCCCTCTGCACCCAAGACGACGGTATCCCCTTCCAGAATTACAGTCTGCCCTTTGGGCACAATCGTCTGCGCGCCGCGCCGGATCACTGTGATTAACATACCCGGAAGCATCTCAATCTCACAGATTTTACGGTTTTTCCACGGATGATTGTCCCCGATCGGAAGCTGCACGAACTGAATCTGCATATCGCCCGTATAGTCTGAGAACGTCCGCATGACATCGGTCGAGTTGTCGATCATGTCGCATTTTTCTGCCACCTTCGGAAGCAGCGAACCCTGAAAAATGATGGAAAATAAAACAACGCAGAACACGATGTGGAATATATCATATTTCATATATCCCTCACTGAGCGTCGCCATGATCGCAAATACGATTGACGCCGCACCGCGCAGACCCGCCCAGGAAATAACCAGATACTGCCCGATCGGCGGTTTCGACGGTGCGAGCAGCAAGCCAACCGCCGCCGGACGCGCCACAAATGTTAAAAACAATGCGATTGCGATCGCCGGAAGCACGATCGACGGCATCTGCGAGGGAAACGCCAGAAGTCCCAGTAAGAAAAACAGAAGCATCTGCATCATGCCGGTAAACGCATCAAAGAAGCCAACCAGCGCTTTCTGGTTCTTCAGCTCCTGATTTCCAAGGATAATACCGGTCAGATACACGCTTAGGTAGCCATTTCCGCCAATCTGGGATGCAAGCGCGTAGGAAATGATTGCCGCCGCAAAGACAAAGATCGTGTCAAATCCCTCGCCATAAAAGGCATACCGCTTTAAAAGCCATGTCACCAGCCACGCGACCGCCGCGCCGGTCAAAAGCCCAAATGCGAGCTGGCGGATCAAAAGCAGAACCGCCGAACCGCCGCTCACACTCCCCGTCATCGCAGACAGCAGAATCACCGTCATCATGTACGCAAACGGGTCGTTGCTTCCGCTCTCTAACTCCAGCATGGATGCCGTGCCGTATTTGAGGTTCAGCTTGCGCGAACGCAGGATCGAGAACACGGATGCCGCATCGGTCGATCCAAGAACTGCGCCGAGAAGCATTCCTTCCATCAATGCCATCTTAAGCACCAGATGACAAAACAGCCCGGTCAAAAACGCCGTCAGCACTACACCCGCCGAGGATAACAAAATCGACCGCCCCGCGACCGGCTTCGCCTCACTCCAGCGCGTGCCGAACCCGCCGTAAAACATAATAAAAATCAGTGCCACCGAGCAGACCTGTTCCGCCAGTGCAAAATTGCCGAATGGAATCTTAAAAATACCGTCCGATCCAAACAGCATTCCCAGCATAATAAAAATAAACAACGTCGGCACCCCCAGCCGCCCCGAAAGACGGCTTCCCGCGATGCAGACAAGGATAATAATCGCTACGACCAGAAGCGCAAATGAAGTTGAAATATGTATCATTCCTTTCTATGTTTAGTAGGTATCATAAATGTGGTGTTTTTATAATGATACAATATCTCTATGCCTCTTTCGTGTTAAGATTCCATTAAAAAGAGGAAATCTTACAGCGACAGATCTCCCTTCGCCCGCGCCCTCCGGTCGCGGATCGACTGGATCACCGGCACCAGGAACATTGCGACGATACCGCCCGCAAATCCATTGTTATAGAGGTTCATGCCCCCATACACGATCCCGACATTGAGCGCCACCGACGCGTGCAGAAAACCGGCTAACACGCCGCATAAAATTCCAAACTCTCCGGCGATCGGCGCCAGCGTCGTGGAAAAGAGCAGCGCCAGAAGTGCCGACGGATTCGTGATATCCCACGCCCGGACGGTACTCGCAATGCAGACGCCCGCCATGATCGGGAAAATATTCCGCAAATGTTTTCCAGTCGCACTGAATCCAACGATGGTAAAGATTCCGCCGATCGTCGGTCCATTTAGGTTTCCGCCGACTGCCAGCACAAAGAAGGTCGCAAACAGACCATTGAGTCCCATGTTGAGAAGCGTCACCGCACCGCCCAATTCCAGCAGGTAATCGGTACCGCCAATTCCCGTTGTCGCAAGGAGTTTTTCATACCCTAAAAGCGTATCTTTTCCGCGCCACAGCACTGCCACCACCGACATGCCTGCAAACAAGACAAATAGCAGCCCTAAAAGCATCGCATCATTGCCGGAGGACCAGATAAGACGCGCCTCCGTCTCAATTCCAAAGGACTTAAACGTGGAGACCAGGACCGTCGCAATGATGCCAGAGGCAAATCCCACATTATAAAGGGAATATCCCTTATGGGCATAGTGGGAATGCGTCGCGAGCGGTGGAAGCACGAATCCGATACAGATTCCCACCAGAATCGTCACACAGAAGCGCTGCCAGATCGGCAGCTCCACCACGTGCATCAGCTGTGTGATGATCGGAGACAGGCTCGTTCCGTAGATGCCGACATAAATATAGTTGGATAAGTGCATTTTATGATATTTTGCATAGAGAAATACACCCAGAAAAATCGCCCAGATATTCATCAGATTTTTTCCGAACAAAGAGAATCCAAACATCAGACAGCAGGACGTGATCGTATGCCCGTCCATCTCCATCCCAAGACTATAGACAAAGTAGATGCTGATAAGCGCCATCATCCCGGCATTGACAAACGCGGCTCCCATGCCGCCGACCGCAATATAATCGGTGATCAGGAAATCCGGCTCCCATATGATTTCATAGATACCAGTCACAATGGAATCAAACGGCTGTATAATCAGCCCCACTGAAATGAAATAGATCGGAATCAGTGCCAGAAGAAAGAATTTCATCTCCCTGGACAGAGATTTCACTGTAGTCATATACGCACACCTTTCAAAAAAGGGATGCAAAAAAGATTCCGCATCTTTGCACCCCGACTGTTAACATTCTATAAAAATGGTTACTATTCTATTGTATTGGATTTTCAACTGTTTTGCAACTGATTTTTTTCTCACTATAACCCGTCCGACAGAACCGGCTGCCCCCATTCTCATGTGAAATTGTTACTCTTCCTCCGGCGCACTTCCCAGCACATAACCGCGCTCTTCCAATATTTCGCGCAGCTCATCAACCACCGCCCCCAGCTCTTTACCTTCCTCGTCGATCGTGATGTCCGCGTATTTCTCAAAATACGAGATCCTCTCATGGTAGAGATCCAGAAGTGTCATGCCGTCTTTCAGCGCCACGCCGCGATCCTTGACATCGCCGACGCGCTTTACCAGCTCGTCATAGGTTATTTTCAGATAGACAACCAGTCCGATGGATTTTAAATGTTCCATCGCTTCCTTTCCGTAGATCACGCTGCCACCCGGTGCAATGACCGCCTGCTCGGCTTCCACCCCCGCGTTGACGCGGTTCTCCACATCGAGAAATCCGTCCAGTCCCTGTTCTTCGATGATCTCGCGCAGACGCTTACCTTCCTGTTCCTGAATCAGCAGATCCACATCTATAAAGGAGTAGCCCAGTCTCTTTGCTAAAAGCACTCCGACCGTGCTCTTTCCTGCGGACGGCATACCAATCAAGGTTACATTATTTTTCATCTTTGGCACCTCTTCTTTTTCTTTACACTCCATCCAAATGTTCCAAGAAGCTCTGAAAGCCCATAATAGCCGCCATGCGAATACACAATCGGTTCCGCCTTTGCAAGCTCCAGGCTGCCGCGCTCGTTGAGCCACTGCTCGTCCACGCTGACACCCGTTACCTCTGCCAGAAACATATGATGTGACCCCAGTTCCTTGACTTCGGTCACCCGGCACTCGATCGCGACCGGGCTTTCGGCGATCACCGGCGCTTTCACCGTCTGCGCCGGAACCGGTGTGAGCCCTGTCTCCTTCCATTTATCCACATTCCTGCCGGAGCGGACGCCGCAGTAATCGGTCGCATACGCCATCGACTCCGTCGCCAGGTTGATGACAAATTCGCCGCTCTCCCGCAGCATATGGTAAGAATAGCGCTCCGGGCGCACCGAAATGTACGCCATCGGCGGGTTCGTACAGATCGTGCCCGTCCAGGCAATCGTGATGATGTTGCTGTTTCCTTCGCAGTCCGCCACTGTGACCAGCACCGCCGGAACCGGATAAATCATATTGCCCGGCTTCCACTGGGCGCGCGGTCCCGGAGTGTTCCGGGTCTCCACCCGTTTTTTCAACTGTCCTTCCGGGTTCTGCCTTGCTCCTCCCCGGCGACGCTCTTCTGGCTTTCCAGCCGCTCTCTTCTGTGCCATCCCTATATCCTCTTAATCGTTGTCCGGGAGAAGTTTGATCCGGACCATGATCTGTTTCACCATGCTTCCTTCCGGCAGGCTCATATCATCGATATGCGTCTGTGCCGGCAGATCGCCCTCTTCCTCCAGCTCCAGGCTGATCCAGTTGTACGCTGCCTCCCGCGCATTTTCCACCGCATCCTCCAGATCCGGACCTTCCGCCTCGCAGCACTCCAAATCCGGGAAATATGCATCATACCCTTTTCCATCTTTCTTAGGCGTAAAAACCGCCGGATATACAAATGTCATGATATCCTTCCTTTCCGTCCGACCTTCCTGCCCTGCACGAACTATCACTGGATTTTCCGTATGAAACAATCCCGTCCGCGCACTGTCACCTGATTTACTGCTCCAGTGTCACTGTCAGTGCCGGAATCAGCTGTTTCTTTCTGGAAACAACGCCCGGCAGTGTTGCCGTCTGCTTCAGCTCTTCATTTGCATCACCTACGTGGAACGCATCTGCCACAACCTGTGCCGCCCCCTGTCCAACACAGAGAAGTTCGGTCGTCTCCGTCAGGATATTCGTCAGCATGAAGAAGATCATATCCAGACCTTCGTCCTCACGCGCCTTCTCCATAAACGGCAGCATACGGTTCTTCAGCTTTCCAAGCTCCTCTGCATTCAGGGAGTTGATCTGACCGACGCCGAAGTTTGTCTTTCCAGCTGAGAATTTCTTGAAATCCAGATACAGAATCTCTGCATCGCTCTTGCCCTTTAACTCGCTGCCTGCCTCAAACATCTGGTTTGCGAACTCATCCAGCTTGATGCCTGCCATCTCAGCCAGAGAAACCGCTGCCGCCCGATCCATCGGTGTGCAGGTCGGAGAACGGAACAGAAGCGTATCGGAGATGATCGCACTGCAGAGCAGACCTGCGATGGTCTTGTCGATCTCCAGCCCCTGTTCGCGGTACATCTGGAAGATGATCGTTGCCGTACAGCCGAGCGGCTGGTTACGGAAGAAGACCGGTCCGACTGTCTCCACAGTACCCAGACGATGGTGGTCAATCAGTTCCAGGATATTGGCATTCTCGATGCCGTCTACCGTCTGGCCGCGCTCATTGTGATCGACCAGAATCACGTTCTTGCCGCGCGCACCCAGTAAGTTACGGCGGGAAATCAGGCCTTTGTATTTGCCTTCTTTATCGAGTACCGGGAAATGACGGAAACGCTTGCTTGCCATCACATCCTTAATATCATCGATGAAATCATCTGTATCGAAGGTGATCAGCTTCTCAGTCTTCATGAAATAGCTGATCGGCATACTCTGGTTAATGAGACGAGCTGCCGTGTAGGTATCATACGGAGTTGTGATGACGGTACAGCCGCGCTCCTGTGCCAGTTTTTTGATCGTCATGGAAACGCCAGCGCCCTCGCACACGATGATACAGCTTGCACCCATCTCGATCGCGCACAGCTGCGACTCATAGCGGTTGCCGAGGATAACCAGGTCGTTCTCTTCAATATAATATTCCATCATATCCGGATTAGCTGCCGCAATCAGAACTTTTCCTTTATCAAAGTACGCTTTCTCATCGCCAACAAAAATCGCGCCCTCCAGGGTCTCGATGATATTTGCATACTGGGTGCATGCCTTGGAAAGAATGCTGCTGTCGTATACATTCATATAAGAACGGGTGATATCGCCGACTGTGATCAGACCTTCCAATATATTCTTATCGGTAACAGCCGGAAGTGTTACCAGACCGTCCTCCTGCATCAGGTTCCATGCTTTTCTCAGGGAAATATTCTTGGAAACACCTGGAGTCTCGCGGATCTCAACATCCTTGACCTGCGTTTTAACGGATTTAATCAGTTTCGGCACATCTACCTTAAAGTAATCCAATACGAAGGTCGTCTCCGGGTTCAGTTCTCCAGCACGGCACGGTACATATTCGCCGCCCGTCTGAAGTGTTTTGAAATTCGCATAGCCGATTGCAGAACAAATCGAATCCGTATCCGGGTTTTTATGTCCAATTACAATCGTTTTCTTTGCTTTTTCTGCTGCCATTTTTTCCTCCTGATTCGCACCGTGCGCTGCAAATTCTGCCATTTTTCTTTCTATCCTCTGTTTTGATAGAGAAACCTCTGATTCATGAAACTTTTTTGTACAAAATCGCCAATTTTCATAATCTGTTTACACGGTGTTCATATTTTATTCATATCTTATTTTTATACTAAAAGCATAAAAGATTTCACTTTTCAAATTTGTTTTATAGTGATTTTGCACATAGATTTTTCATAATTGCCCCGGATGCTTGACCGCTCCGGGGTCTCCTCTTGTCTACAGCATTTTTCGGCATATCTGAACGTTTTTCTATCCCTATTTTCTTCAAACGTCCAGCCCCTTTACCCTGCACTCTGTCACTCAAAACAAGGCGTCTAATCGTAACTGTTCAGCACCTTCACAGTTACGCCTAATCTAAGATCAGTCTTGCCGCCCCATAGATACCTGCATCATTTCCCAATGTTGCCAAGCGAACCTCGCCCTTATTCTCAGAGATCGGGGTCAATTCGCGGTAATAGCGGTCAATCCAATCCGTTAAAAAAGTCCCCGTCTTGGATACGCCGCCTCCGATGACGAAAATCTCCGGATCCACGGTCATCGAAATGGTCGCCAGCGCCCATCCGAGATAATAGCACACGGTGTCCATAACCTCCAGCGCCAGTGCATCCCCGGCTTTTGCCGCATCCAGCACATTTTTTGCGGTGATCGCATCACCGTAAGCACGCATCACCGATGCATCCGGCTTTGCCGCCATCTTCCGTCTCGCCTCCCTGGCGATACCGGTCGCGGACGCTACCTGTTCCAGACAGCCGTGTCCGCCGCAGTTGCAGGTTTCTTTCTCGCCCTCGCGGATATGGATATGACCGATCTCGCCGCCCAGTCCGTGGCGTCCTGCAACGATCTTCTGATCGTGTACCACGCCGCCGCCGACACCGGTTCCCAACGTCACCATCACGATATCATGGCAGCCCTTGCCGCCGCCCTGCCACATCTCGCCGAGCGCCGCCACATTAGCATCATTACCGGAGCGGACCGGCATTCCATCTAATAACTCACTCAAAATCTTCTGCGGGTTCAGATCGCGCCATCCTAAGTTGACGCAGACCTCCACATAGCCGTCCGGCTGCACCGGTCCCGGAAATCCCATGCCTGCGCCGATCACGGCATCCATCGGAATTCCCCGCTCGTTCAATTTCTTCCTGATCGAAGCGGCTACATCCGGAAGAATGTACGCCCCATTCTCTTCCTTGCGGCTCGGAACCTCCCACTTATAAACAAGCGTTCCGTCCGTCTCAAAAATACCAATCTTAACCGTCGTTCCACCGACGTCTATCCCAATACATTTTTTTTCCATGTCTGGATCCCTTCCCTTACGGCTACACTGGCAGCCTTTCTTCTATGCCCTCATCTTTTTTCTGCGCTGGCTCTTATTATACGCAATGCATCCCCGTTTTGCAAGGTTTGGAAAGCAAAATACACCTGCCTGCCGGAGAAAGGCGCATTTCTGCTTAAGCGGTACCGCATTCTTTTCTGCCGACAGACAGGTGCCTGTCTTTTATCTTATTTTTTTACCAAAATCAGCATTATTTCAGGCTCTTAGCCACCTCTACCACATGCTCAACGGTAAAGCCGAACTTCTTGAACAGAAGCCCTGCCGGTGCACTGGCGCCGAAACTTTCCATCGCGATGATCTTGCCGTCTAAGCCGGTGTACTTGTCCCAGCCGAAGCTTCCAAGCGCCTCTACTGCTACACGGCGGCGTACTTCTCTCGGAAGTACGGACTCCTTGTACTCCTCGCTCTGCTCCTCGAACAGATCCATACACGGCATGGAGACAACGCGGACTTTCTGACCTTCTGCTGCCAGAGTCTCTTTTGCATGAACCGCCAGAGCTACCTCGGAACCGCTGGCAATCAGAATTAACTCCGGTGTGCCCTCGCAGTCGTCGATGATGTAGCCGCCCTTTAATGCCTCACGGCTGCTGCCTGCCATCGGCTCCAGATTCTGTCTGGTCAGCACCAGTGCGGTCGGTGTGTGCTCGGAAGTAACAGCACTGTACCAAGCTGCCTCTGTCTCGGTCGCATCGCACGGGCGGAATACATGGAAGTTCGGCATCGCACGCAGCGCTGCCATCTGCTCGATCGGCTCATGGGTCGGTCCATCCTCGCCAACGCCGATGCTGTCATGCGTAAATACATAGGTCAGCGGCACGCCCATCAGTGCAGACAGTCTTGCCATCGGTTTGCAGTAATCGCTGAATACGAAGAAGGTCGATACATACGCGCGCAGACCGCCGTGCAGCATGATGCCATTTCCGATCGCTGCCATCGCAAGCTCGCGGACGCCGAAGTGCAGGTTGCGTCCAGCTCTGTCCTCCTTGGAGAAGTCGCCCGCATCCTTCATGTTAGTCTTGTTGGACGGTGCTAGGTCAGCAGAACCGCCAAACAGGTTCGGCAGAACATCCTTGATGTAGTTGATCAGGCGTCCGGAGATCGCACGGCTTGCTTCCGGTTTCTCCTGTTTTGCCCAGAATCCGGCGTCATCTTTCAGCGCCTCGCCTGCCTTTGCATTGTGATACTGGTTCCAGAGTGCTTCCATCTCCGGATATTCCTCGCAGTAAGCGGCAAACATCACGTTCCATGCAGCTTCTACCTCTGCCTTCTGCTCTGCGATCTCGGAGTAGTTTTTGTATACCTCTTCCGGTACGAAGAACGGCTCTTCGCTCGGCCAGTTTAAGTTCTTTCTGAGTGCTTCCACATTCTCCACGCCCAGCGGCTCGCCGTGTGCGCTCGCCTTGCCCTGTTTTGCCGGGCAGCCGAAGCCGATCTGCGTCTTGATGGTGATAAAGGACGGATGCTCGGTATCTGCCTTTGCAGCCTCGATCGCCTTGCCGATCGCGTCGATATCATTGCCATCTTCTACCGTGATCGTCTGGAAACCAAATGCCTGCATACGCTCCTGTACATTCTCGCGGAATGCGATGTCAGTACTTCCCTCGATGGAGATGCGGTTGGAATCATAGAGAACAATCAGCTTGGAAAGCCCCAGGGTACCTGCCAGAGAGAATGCCTCAGAAGAAATGCCTTCCATCATACATCCATCGCCGCCCAATACATAGGTGTAATGGTCAACCACCGGATAATTCTCTTTGTTGAATACGCTTTCCAGATGTGCCTCAGCCATCGCCATGCCGACTGCCATACCCATACCTGCGCCCAGCGGACCGGTCGTTGCCTCAACGCCAACGGTATGACCATATTCCGGATGTCCCGGAGTCTTGGAATCTAACTGGCGGAAGTTCATCAGATCTTCTTTGGAAAGATTTCCGTAGCCAAACAGGTGCAGCAGAGAATAAAGCAGCATGGAACCATGACCGCCGGATAAGATGAAACGGTCTCTGTTCTCCCACTTCGGGTTGGCTGGGTTATGGTTCATATGATGTGCCCACAGTTCATAAGCCGCTGCTGCACATCCCAGCGGAAGTCCCGGATGACCGGAATTTGCCTTCTGGATTGCGTCTGCGGATAAAATCCGGATCGCGTTTACGGATAATGTGTCAATCTGATTCATAAGTAACCTCCTGCTATGTATCTTAATTTTAAAAACTAAACGTGTGTTATTTGAGGCGGATCTCGCGCATCCGGTCGCCGCCGCTGATAATCAGTGAATTGAACGCGCGGCCGCGTGTTACCTGCGCCACAGAGAAATCAAACTCCCCGGCAAACCGCTCCTTGCCGGACAGACTGTAGACCCGACAGGAATTTTCGTTATTTAGGATGACGAAATCGCCCTGTATATTTATGTTACGCCACGAATACGAGAACTCCGCCGTACCCATAGCGGTTCCATCGGATTTAAACATGCTCAAACGGCTCTCACTTCCGCCCTCGGTGTTGTCCGAGATGACCGCCACATAGTCCTTCGACCATGCCACGCCGCGGACTTCCCCGTCGATCTCCGCCTGGCGCACCAGCGCCGGGCTTGTTACATTTTCCAAAGAGAAAAATGCCACCTGATCATCCGCAAATGCACACGCGTGATCCTCGTCGAGAAACCGGACGCGCGGACAGATGCTGTCTCCCAGCTCATCAAAACCTCCGACCAGACGGTCTGGATAATTCTTTCCATATTCGGAGAAATTGTAAAATACAATCCGGTTTTTGAGTGCCCCGTCCTGCAGATACAGGTCGGAAAGCATGACCTGCGTACCATCCGGCGATAAGGAAACGTCCATCAGGTAACCATTTCCCGACATAACCGTCTTGATCGCCCAGTCAAGCTCGCTGCCGTCTTTCTTGAAAAAGGTCACATACGAAGCATTGCTGTCCTCCACCAGCGCCGCCACGACACCGTATGCCGATACGCTGACGCGCAGGATCGGCAGAAGCGTCGTCGCCTGTCCCTGGCTTCCGGTCTTGTCCACAATATAAATATCATTGCCCTGCTGGTCACCGATCACGGCATAATCGCCGTTGACATAGCAGATCGGTGATTTCAGCTCATAACTCATCGACCAGACCGCCTTGCCGGACTTGTCCAGGTAGGAAGCTCCGTCCTTCGTGTATTTCAGGACATTTTCCCCAAATGGAACAAATTCCGTCGTGCTGCTCTCACTCGCCGCAATCTCTTTTTCCCACGCCACCGTATAGTCCGTGTAGGCATGGTTATCTTTATAATACATAAAACCAGCCGCCAAAAGCGCCGCGATTAACACCGCCGTCAGCACCCTGCGGAGACGTTTCCGTCTGGAATGGCGCTCGGCTTTCTCCGCCACCTCTTCCTCATTTTCCCCGTGGCTTATGCCCCGGCGAGGAAACATGTCCTGCGTGGCGGTGTCGATCACACGCCCTCTTAGCTGCTTTTTCTTCTGTTCCCGTTCAATCGGGTTCATCTCACTCATTTTTTTATCTCCCGTAGCTGGACTGCCATCTTGATTATACACTATTTTAGATGGTTTGGCATTATCTTTTTGCTATTCTCCGGACACATCCGGCAGCATCAGCGTCTGCCCTGCGATAATGCGGTTTTCATCGGTCAGATGGTTAAGCGCAAGGATATCGTCCAGATGACGGATATTGCCATAAAGCTTAAAACAGATCCCATAGAGTGTCTCCCCGTCCCCGACCGTGTACGTGCCACCGGGCTTCAAGTTTGTGACCGGATAGTCCTGTCCCGCCGTCGAATTGCCGCCCGGATTCGGCAGGTCGCGCTGTGCCTCCGGCTCCGGCAAAATGTACGGGGCTTTCGTCTCCGCCATTTTTCCGTCCTCTTCGCTCTGCCCACCGGAAGCCTGTCCATTCTGTCTGCCTGCTATGGCAGTGCCCTCTGTATCTCCATCCGCCGCGCTCTCAAGTGTCCATTTATGCGCCTGTCCTCCGTTTTCCGCTGTTGTTCCGTCTGCATCCACATCGCCGCTCTCAAGCGGCGTCACACTGCCGCGGAGCTGTTCCACCGTGACCGCCTCTTTCCCGTCCGCAGTGCCCCGCACACCATCCGGGAGGACGGATACCAGCACACTCTCCATCTCGCGCATTTTCTGGTAATTGCCGAAAAGCACCACGCCACCGGCAAGCACCGCGACCGAAAGCACGCCGCACAGCGTCCCCAGCGCCCGGATCGTCCCGTAACGCGACGCCACCTCCTGCTGCCGCTCTTCCATCCGGTTACGGAAATCGCGGATCACCCGATCGCCGGTGCCTGTCTCCACCCGGCGGGCGTCCTTCCGCAGAATCATATAGTCCTGCATCATCTGGTTTTTCTCGTAGTATATATGATATCCTTTCAAACGGTAAAACCCGTCCTCCGACATCACATAGTATGCCGCCTCACCGTCCACACCGCTGTTTATGTACATGAGCTGGTTTTTCCCACCGAAATACTGCTTGTGCAGCCGCCAGTAGGTCAGGGGACTTAACATACACCCCGGCGCGCCGCAGATAAACCACCCCTGCACGGTCTTTTTGGGAAATGTCTCCTCCATCCGCTGGTATGCCTTTTTCCATGCCGCCTCCGAAAAGACAATCTTCTCCCCGGACGGCACAACCTCCTCCATCTCCAGCGCCCCGTCCACAAAGAGGCACGGAACCTCCTGCTGTGGATCCGAATTTCCGAGCAGCAGCCCGACCCGGAGTCCCGGTCCGCCGGATGGATATACCTGTTTCAAATACGTGTTTACATAATCCTCCACATACAACCGGACCACCTCATCCCGCTCGCCGATCTGCCGGATATTTTTCGGCAGTTCTGCGCGGGAACCAGAATATTCTCCCATATGTTCACCCCGCTATGATAGATTCTCCTGAAACCGGGTCTGTACTTGCTTCCATGATTTGATTGCTGCACCGCGCAGCATTTTCAGTGCTGAAAATACCTGCTCAACTACAGTAACATGATTTTCCGTAATTTCAGGAGTATGATGAATTTCTTTCCGCCTATCATAACGCCGATTGCATGCAAAATTTGTCAAACGGAGGCAGCATCCAGGCAAAAATTTTCGACAAGCCCGATCCCCGCGCTGATGCAGTCTGCCAGCTGCATGACGAGTGCCAGGCGGATGCTCTGCAGCATCATCGGATCGTAATGGCTGCAGCCCGCCACGATCCCGGTGATAAAGAGATCTCCGACCGCGTGAAGCTCCTTGCAGACGCCAAGCCCCGGCTTTAAAGACCCGCGCCCTAACGTGACATAGCCGACGTGGCTTTCATCGCCAACCGAGGCATCGACCGCCACCACCAGCGCATCCGGGTAGCCATTTTTTAAAACCTGCACGTAATGTTCCAGGTTCATCGCGTGCACGGGGCGATCAAGTGTTCCGAATACCAGCGTACCGCGCCGCCGTTCCTGTTTGAGTTTATATCCGATCAACGGTCCCAGACTGTCTCCGGTCGAGCGATCCGTGCCGATGCAGAGGAAAACCAGTTTCTTTTTATGCCTTCGGGTCATTTCTTCCTGAATCAGCCCACTTAACTGCCCTGCCAGCTCTCCCACCGCGTCCCGGCGGGCTGAATTGTAGTAATATATCTCCGGACTGCCACCGAACCGGCTGCGTCCCCGTCTGTTCATCTCCCACACCGTCCTGTTTTCTCCCTGCCTGTTGGACAGGGGTTGTTTTACCTTTATTATAGGCGGGGTGGCAGGAAATTATGCGAAAATTGAAGGATATATACACGGACGAAAAAAGATGTGACAGAAGGCAGCTTTACAGCGCCCGGTGTCACATCTTTTTTCTGGTTGTTCCTATATCTAATTATTTATTTTTATGAAATAATTTCCACAGTTTACTTTCCGCCGCGTTCGCGGTACTCTGCGATGACCTCGCTTAAATTAACGGCTGTGCTGTTATCCAGAATATGTTTTAGCGCGTCCAACTTTTCTGGATTCAGAAATTCCTTGCCTAAGTAGCACTCGTAGGTATCTGTGATAAAGATTCTCTTTTCCTTGATTACCGTCTCGGTATAGTGCAGGCGGCTCTCGACCTCCTGATGGCCTTCTTTGAGTTGTTCGAGCTTTGCACGGCTGTTGCTGGTGATCTCATCGGTCAGGATGGTTTTTGTCACATTTTCGAAGGTGTTTAATGCGTCCTTTTTCTTCTTCGCCGTCTCCTCCAGATCCTGCTCCATCTGGGAGATCTCATCGTCGTATTTTTCCAGATCGTAGAGCGCTTCACTGCGATCCCGACGGATCGAGGAGGTGATCACCGCGATCTTGCGGTTGTTCGCCGCGATCAGACTGCGGATCGAACGTCCTTCCTGCAGCGCCGCCAGATGGCGATCCTTCGTCCAGTTTCCAATCAGGATATACAGTCCGCCAAAAACAACCACATCCACGCCGTAGATCATCGCCAGGTATAAAGTCTTCTGTTCTGGAAGCAGCTTGTAGATGCCGCACGGGATCAACAGGAAACAGATCGCAAAGGTAATCAACACCGTCAGAAATTCTTTGAATCCCCTCGGAAAATACAGCGCATAGTACAGTGGGCTTTTGCAGACAAATGGAACACGATCCGACTGGAACAGCGTCCGCATCCGCACGGCAAGCTCTCGGTTGTGCGCGTGAAGCTCCTGCGTTTCTTCCTTAATCCGCTCCTTGATGCCCTGGTTTTTCGCCTTTTCGCGGCGTGTCCGCGTGCGTTTCAGCTTATCCTGCAGCTTCCCAAGCTCATCGTCATAGCTTTTTTCAATCTCATCCCGGCGCTTTTTCACGGTCGAATTCACGGCATCCGCCACCGCTTTCCGCTCCGTCTCCAGCACGCGCAGACGCTTTTTCTCTTCCTGAGCAAGCGTCTCCTCCTGTTTTTCAAACTCCGCCAGCTCCACCACTGCCTGTCTGGCGTCTTCCAGAAATGTTTTCACATCCGTTATCGCCTGTGCCATCTCGCCCCTCCCGGTCTTTGTCTTTTTGTAACGGCTGCCTGCCCTTTATTCTTCCAGCACCTGTATCTCCAGATAATCGAAATCGATGCTCTCGATAAAGTTGTCCTGGGTAAAACGCGCCTTATCGTGGCGTTTGAACTCCTCGATCGTCTTATCCAGCCAGACCGGATGCCCCAGATCAAAGGCATAGCAAATCTGGTCGATCGCATCAAACACCATCGCCGTTCTCGACATTGTATAATCACCGTTGCTGATCACAATATCCCTAAGCATCCGGTTTTCCTTCATCATTTTTCCCCAAAGACGAAACATCCTGCCGTTCCTTTCCCGCTGTCAAATTTCATTTTTACCGTGTCCGGATGTTCTCTCCGGACATCTTTTCTCACAATCTTATGTCCAGTATATCAGCTTTTTTAAGAGTTGACAAGGCGGGGCTTTTCGGCAAAAGCGGGGCTTTGTCTACAGTCTGATCGGGACAAAATGAAATCTGTCCCGATATTTTTTATACATTTTGGGCTTTATATTCCTCTCCCCAATTCCACATAGCGTCCAAAATTGGTTTAAGGCTTTTACCTAATTCTGTCAAACTGTACTCAACACGTGGTGGAACTTCTGCGTAAACTTTTCGATTGACAAGCCCTTTTTCCTCCATATCACGGAGCTGCGCTGTCAATACTTTTTGAGAAACGTTCCCTATGGATTTTTTTAATTCACCAAATCGCTTTGTTCCGGGCATTAAGTCACGCAATATGAGAACTTTCCATTTATCGCCTATCAGCATAAGGGTGGTTTCTACGGGGCAGGCTGGCAAATTTTTTTCAGTTTGCATAGTATCTCTCCTTTCCAATAGTTTCCTTTTGGTAACTATAGCACAATAAAGTGCTTGCTTTACAAATGGGATTTACAGAATTATTATAAACTTGCAAACGAAAAAGTGCAAACGCAAAAATTTTTTTAATATCAGGAGGTTATTTATCATGAATGAAGTTGTGAAGTTTTTACAGGAAAATCCCGTACAGTATCTTGCCACAGTTGGTCGTGACGGAAAAGCAAAATGCCGTCCGTTTATGTTCTGCTTTGAGCAGGACGGAAAACTGTGGTTCTGTACAAATAACACAAAAGACGTTTATAAGGATATTCAGAACAACCCTTATATTGAAGTTTGTGTTTCTTCTCCAGCGTATGAGTGGATTCGCTTGAACGGGAAGGTTGTTTTTGAGAACAACATGGTGGTAAAAGAAGGCTGCATGAACAACCCAATTGTAAAGGGACAGTATCAAACCGCAGATAACCCGATTTTTGAGGTGTTCTATCTTAAGGACGCACACGCAGTAATCGCTGACTTTTCCGGTAACCCGCCGAAAGAATATGACCTGTAAATAACAAGAACAGCCCTGCGAGCGAATAAGGCTGCAGGGCTGCTCTACATGGAGGATATATCATGACTATTCAAGAATATTTTTCTTTTATTGTAGATGAAATTCATTCCACTGTTATAGCTACTGTAGACGATAACGGTCTTCCTGTAACTTGTGCCATTGACATTATGGATTTTGATGAAAATGGTTTGTATTTTTTAACCGCAAAGGGAAAAGGATTTTATGACAGACTGAAAAAGCAGAACTTCATAGCTTTAACAGGAATGAGGGGAAGAAATACTTTATCCTGTGTGGCTGTTTCTGTTCGTGGCAAGGTACGTGAAATTGGATCGACACTCCTGCCAATACTTTTTCAGAAAAATCCATATATGAATGAAATCTATCCCACTGTGGAATCCATGTCTGCCCTTACAGTATTTCAGCTCTACGAAGGAAGTGGGGAATGGTTTGATTTATCAAAAAAGCCGATTGAACGGGCAAATTTTACCTTTGGAGGTGGAAAAGATAATCAGGAACTTTATTTTGCTACGGATAAGTGTACCGGGTGCAAATTATGTTATTCCTGTTGTCCTCAAAAATGTATCGACATAGAAAAAAAGCCTGTTGTGATTCAAAAGGAACACTGTTTACATTGTGGGAATTGTTTTGAAATCTGCCCTGTACGTGCAATAGAGAAAAGAGGTGGCAGCTTATGACGCAGCTTGAACGGCTATATCAACTCAATTCTTCTCTCTTAAATGAAATGCCGCAATATAAAAAGCAGGCTCTCTCTTTTAGGAAAGACGAAAAAAACCAGTTCTATCTATTTCGATCACTTGTAAATGTACGTCCGCCAATGCCAGCGTCCGTTCAGTTTTTGAAGATACAGGACGAATATCTGCAAGCAGAGCTTTTCAGTAAAGGAATTACAGATATTGAAAGTTTGACTGCCATCGCAGAAGATTTATATTTATGGAAAGGGGATATTACAACACTAAAATGCGGTGCGGTTGTCAACGCAGCAAATAGTCAAATGTTAGGGTGCTTTTGCCCCTGTCATGGCTGTATTGATAATGCAATTCATACATTTGCAGGAGTGCAACTCAGACTTGAATGTAATAATCTGATGAAACAACAAGGGCATGAGGAACAGACAGGACAGGCAAAAATCACGCCAGCCTTTAATTTACCAAGTGAGTATGTAATTCATACAGTCGGACCGATTGTTCAAGGAAAACTCAAACAATCCGACTGTAAACTGCTTGCAGATTGCTACCATTCCTGCCTGACACTTGCAGAAAAGAATGGAGTAACCAGTATAGCATTTTGTTGTATCTCAACAGGAGAGTTTCATTTTCCAAATGAGAAAGCTGCGGAAATTGCAGTACAGGCAGTTAGGAAATATAAATCTCAAACGCAAAGTAAAATCAAGGTGGTATTTAATGTTTTCAAAGATATGGACTATGAAATCTACCGAAAATTATTCGGATAATATAAATAGACTAAAACAGGCAATCGACAATGCTGATGCAATTCTAATAGGTGCAGGAGCCGGACTATCTACATCAGCTGGTTATACTTATAACGGTGTGCGCTTTCAAAAATATTTTGCTGACTTTAACCAGAAATACGGAATTTCTGATATGTATTCGGGCGGTTTCTATCCATACGAAACACTGGAAGAATATTGGGCGTGGTGGTCAAGACATATTTATTATAACCGCTATGACCAACCACAAAACAAAGTGTATCAAATACTGCTGAAACTGATACAGAACAAAGACTATTTTGTTCTCACGACCAATGTAGACCACTTGTTTCAAATTAACCATTTTGATAAAAAGCGATTATTTTACACACAAGGAGATTATGGCTTATGGCAGTGTTCAAAAGCTTGTCATCAAAAGACATATGATAATGAAACGGCAGTCCGAAAAATGATTACCAAACAACAGAATATGAAAATTCCTTCCGAACTTATTCCCTATTGTCCTGTTTGTGGCGCACCAATGACAATGAATTTACGGTGTGATAATTCTTTTGTTCAAGACGATGGCTGGTATCAGGCGAATACCCGATATGAAGATTTTGTCCGCAGACATAAAGGCTCAAAATTGTTGCTTTTTGAACTGGGTGTAGGCAATAACACACCTGTCATAATTAAATATTCTTTTTGGAAAATGACAATACAAAATCCTAATGCGGTATATTCCTGTATTAATTTATCTGACGCTTACGCACCAACCGAAATTAAGCGGCAGTCAGTATGTCTTGACGGAGATATAGGTGCGATTTTGAAAAAGGTATCTTCAAATCTTACAGAAATAGCAAACCCAGCCAAGCCAGTCAACGGCAAGTAAATGGACTGTGTCCACCGTTGACAGCCCTTTCAGACGGATCACATAGCTTGTGCCGTTTTCTTCGCATTGCTTATAAAGATCAGGAGTAGCGAACCCGCTATCACCACGAAGCAGAATACGAATTGCAAGATAATCATTCAGGTATTCATCCAGTATCGGCTGCAGGAAGTCAACCACTCCGGTACAGGAATACTGTGTTCCATCACGAAGCTGGATTTTTATCAGATCTCCTGTCATTCCATCATAATAGACAAGTGGATGCTCTTTTTTCATTCACTTGATAGGTGAAAAGCAATATTCAGTTAAAGCACAGTAACTATGTGGCTTTCAGCCACTTTCACGGCATAGCCGTGAATAATATAGGATTATCTATACTTTTTGAAAATTGTTTTTTTCGAGGTTCTGCGGCATAAAAAAACGCCTCTATCAGTTTTTGCTGATAAAAGCGTTTTTTTCTATGTTCCGTTTTCTATGTTTAGATCTGGGCTGCCGTTTCCTTCATGGAACATGCCGGAGTAAATGCCGCAGAACGCATACTTTTTTATATGTCCGCTCCCTACAGTCTCTTAAGCAACGCCTCTCTCGCTTCCTCATAGCCCGGTTTGCCAAGCAGCGCAAACATATTTTTCTTATAGCTCTCTACGCCCGGCTGGTTGAACGGATTGACACCCAGAAGGTATCCGCTGACGCCGCAGGCAAATTCAAAGAAATAGAAGAGCTGTCCCAAGCTGTATGCATCCATCGCCGGGATCGTCACTTTCAGGTTCGGCACACTTCCGTCGGTATGTGCCAGAATCGTGCCGTTCATCGCACTCTTGTTGACGAAATCCACGTTCTTGCCAGCCAGATAGTTCATGCCGTCCGTGTCAACATCTTCTCTCTTTAAAATGATCTCCGCCGGAGATTCAGCCACTTCCATAACTGTCTCAAACATGATTCTCGCGCCGTCCTGGATGAACTGACCCATCGAATGAAGATCGGTCGTTAAATCAACCGCTGCCGGGAAAATACCTTTCTGATCCTTGCCCTCGCTCTCGCCGTAGAGCTGTTTCCACCACTCCGATACATAGTGCAGGCTCGGCTCATAGTTTGCCACAATCTCGACCTGTTTGCCCTTCCGGAGCAGAATGTTGCGGACCGCCGCATATAACAGAGCAGAATTCTTCTCAAACGGAGTCTCCAGTGCATTCTTTCTCGCGTCTGCCGCGCCCTGCATCAACGCATCTATATCCGCGCCGCTGACCGCGATCGGAAGCAGACCGACTGCCGTCAGGACGGAGAAACGACCGCCAACATCATCCGGAACCACGAAGGACTCGTAGCCCTCTTCATTTGCCAGATTCTTGAGTGCGCCCCGCGCCCGGTCTGTCGTCGCGTAGATTCGCTTGTTTGCCTCTTCTTTACCATACTTCTCAATCAGCATCTCCTTAAATACACGGAATGCGATCGCCGGCTCCGTTGTCGTACCGGACTTGGAAATAATATTGATAGAGAAATCTTTTCCATCGACCAAATCCATCAGATCATGGATGTATTTGCTGCTGATGCTGTTGCCAACGAAGTAAATCTCCGGTGTTTTTCTTTTTTCTTTCGGAAGATTATTGTAAAAACTATGGGACAGGAACTCGATCGCCGCTCTTGCGCCCAGATACGAACCGCCGATACCGATTACCAGCAGGACATCGGAATCCTTCTGAATCTTCTCCGCCGCTTTTTTGATGCGTCCGAACTCTTCCTTATCATAGTCCACCGGAAGGTCGATCCATCCAAGAAAATCATTGCCCGCGCCGGTCTTTTCTACCAGCGTCTCTCTTGCCGCCTGCACGCCCGCCTTGATACCGGCGATCTCTTCCTCATGAATAAATGCAGCTGCTTTTGAATAATCAAAGATCACATCTTTTCCCATATGTTTCCTCTCCTTTGCATTTCAGCCGTCCGCAGGCGGCGTGATTACTTTGTCAAAAACTTAACTTATCTTTATTATAGCAATCTGGACACCCGTGTGCAACCAGTTTTCAGTTGGAATCATCATTTACAACCCCGATAAATACTCCCTCATAATATCCCCCAGAACCTGCGCCTCCTCGCGGCTCAAACCTTTCATCCAGTCACCCGCATTTGCCTCGCCACTTCGTGTTTCCCGCGTATCCCGGCTTGCTGCAATCTGGTCGAGGCTCTGCTTCAAATACTCCATTTCCTTGTCGCCGGGATGCTCCTTTGCTTCCTGCCTGGGACCCGTATTGTTTCCCGTTTCATTTCCTGATACCATCCGGCGATCCGTAAGATGCCCATCTGTCTCATGCTTGTCCCGTTCCTCCGATTCGCGCGGTGCAGTGCGAACTGCCCGCATCAGATTCTGTGCCCGTGCATCCCGCTCACGGAACGGATTCACTCTCATCGCTGTCCGCGATTTTCCTTTTTCAAACTCCGTTTCTCCCAGATCCCGATTATTCGTTTCTGCGCCATCCCGACTGCTCACACCGCGCTCTGCCCGCAAAGCACTCTGCAGCCGTTTCGGCATTTCCCGCACATTCGAGTCCGCGCCAGCAATTCCGCCGGATACTCCAGAAGCTCCTGACATTTCCTGTCCGCGCGTCTCCTTCTCGCGTGCCGCCCGAAGGAACACCGAATTATCCACATACTCCAAAAGCGCCGTTTCCAGCCGCTGCTGTTTCTGGTCAATCTGGAAACAGCTCTCGATAAATGCCAGAAACAGACCGCTCATGACAGCTGCCGACGCATACAGTACAATATAGCTCGCATCCAGCTCATACCAGTACGCCAGAAATGCCTCCGCTGCTCCGGTCAGAAGCCCTAAAAGCACCATTTCCATTGACACGCCGTTCCACGCATCCAGCGAAATATGTAAAAATGAAAATCCGTCAATCTGCTTGTCCAGATATGCCTGCGTGTTCACGATGTTCTGTCCCAGGCGGCAGGTATTTTCCAACCGCTGCTTCAGATTTTGAAGATTCTTGTTCCGGGTCATCGCCATGTTGTCAGTTTCTTTTAATAATCTTTTGTAGAGGCTCCGTGTAATCAACTTGCTGACAAATCCGATCATTCCGATCGCCGCAAGAACGGACAGCGCTTTTCCAGTTTGTAAAAATTCCAGCATAAAAAAGCTCCCCTTTCTCTACTTCCGGATCACTTCCGGATGGCTTGCCACAGGTCAGGTTTAGGCGCTTCGCAGTTTGTCTCTTGCAATTTGCTTTTTACAATCTGCTTTTCACATTCTGCTTTTCACATTCTGCTTTTTGCGCCCTGTCAAATCCCGCCTGCATCGTGGCTTTATTATAGCCGCCGAAAGAGTCTTTGTGAAGATGAGAAAGGGGAAAATCGTTCGTCAAATTCTGCCTTAATTCGATTTTAAATAGGTATTAATAATGCGTATCATGCAAAATTTCGGGTTATTAAAAATTCTGTCTGTGAATCATATCTATAACTCATTACGCCTCATACCGGGACGCCATTTCAAGCAGTAGGTTTACCGAATGCTTGATCGCCTGCGCCTCAAACGCCGCATAGTCCATACCTGCGCTGTCATCCGCCTTATCTGAAATGGCACGGATAATCAGGAACGGGATTCCGTTTAAATATGCCGCCTGTGCGATCGCTGCGCCCTCCATCTCGGTACAGCTTGCGCTAAACTGCTCGATCAGCCACTCCTTTTTTGCCTTATCCGAGATAAACTGATCGCCGCTTACCACGCGTCCCGGAAATGCCTGAATCTCCGGATTGACCTTCTGGTTGCACTCAATCGCCAGCTCGCGCAGCTTCTCATCCGCCTCAAATGCAAAGGTATCTACACGCGGAATCTGTCCGATCCGGTATCCAAATCCGCTCGCATCCATATCATGCTGCACCGCATCCGTCGATACAACGATATCGCCAATGTTGATCTCTGCACGCAGGGAACCGGCAATACCTGTGTTCACAATCGCACTGATATGGAACCGATCCGCCAGAATCTGACTGCACATACCTGCATTTACCTTACCGATACCAGAGCGAACCACAACTGCGTCCCTTCCGCCCAGTTTTCCCTGATAAAAATCCATACCGGCTACACTTGTCACGGTAACATCCGTCATTTCCTCCCTGATCTGAGCCACCTCTTCATCCATCGCTCCGATGATTCCTAACATCTGTTTGCCCTCCTGTTTTTCTGTTCTTTATTCTTCTGCCTTTCTTTTATAGATTTATAGAAAAAGAAATTCTTACTATTTGATCTTCTGCGCTTATACCCCTGCATCTCTTTCCTCAAATCCATTGGCTGACTCGGCTCTACAGTCAGTGTGTGCCTGCACCATCATTTTTCATTTGAAAATCGTTCATTTACTTTATAATAGCGCAGCCGCATCGTTACCATGTATACCTTGTACAAACAGTAACACCGTATCTTTTCATGAGTATACTGGATTTTTGTTATCTTGACAACACCTTTACTGGCAGACTATAATCATTTTACTGCGGTGGATTCCCGCCACAGCAGATTAAAACTCATACCATTTTACCATTTGAGGAGGTTTTACCATGACATACAAGACAAAGGGAGTCTGTTCCCGTGAGATTAATTTTGAAGTAGAAGATAATAAAGTAAAGAATGTGCAGTTCGTCGGCGGCTGCTCTGGCAACACACAGGGCGTTGCCCGCCTGATCGATGGCATGGATATTGACGAGGCAATCTCCCGCATCGAAGGCATCCAGTGCGGCTTCCGCCCAACTTCCTGCCCGGATCAGCTGGCACAGGCGTTGAAGGAGTATAAGGCGAACGTGAAATAAGTATCTTTTGGTAGATTCTTTCAGACCCGCCGGCATAGTGAAAAACCATTTTAAAATCCCCACCTGAAAACATCTGGAATTTTGAATCTAAAATTCCTAGATGGTTGCAGGTGGGGTATTTATGCGATCGCTTTTTTCATACTATTTCGTGTTGCAAATATAAATTTAGTAACACTGTCCCCGTTTAAAATTAGTCGCCGTATTCGGTGATCATAACTCCTCCTGTTTTGGTCATAAACGACTGTCCTTTTCCATTCGCCTCTACATAATGAACGCCAACTACTCTATATTTATAACCCGTTTTTTGATTTTTCACAGTAAATTCATTTGTCATACCAGATAAATCCTCTGTCGGAAAATCTTCTTTTTTGGCATCATATATATATCTAGCAACCTCAGTCCATTTACCATCTTCCTCACGTTGTAATACTGCAATATTTTTAATTTTATCGCATTCTACATGAGCTAATGTTTCGATAATAATTCCAATATCGCCTTTTCCCAAATTACTTATCTGAACCGTTGCTGTATCAATGATACTTCCTCTCTGTTCTATACCTTTTGCAATTCCTTCTGCGGATCCATCTTCCAAAAAATATGAATCACTATAATCAGCTGTTTCGATCGAAACCCCATTAACATTCGTCAATTCTGCTGCATGAGCCTGCATTGGTATTGCTGCCATCATAACTGCTGCACAAATAAATGAAACTAATTTTTTTCTCATAAACTCTCCTTAATACTTCTCTAAATACATATTTTCTACTATTTTCTTAAACTCTTTTTGAGGCATAATTCCTGAAATTTGATAGTATGCAGCTCCCTTTATTACTATGGAGCTATATTCCATTTCTCCACTATCTATTTTAGCCTGTTGAATATTAATATCTTCATTCAAAAGGTCATTATGCACCTTCATTGCTTTTTTTCGATCAGAAATAATATTGGTTGAATTTCCGTTATCTCGAAACTGTTGAATTATCTTTACCTTATACTTACCATACTCAAAATACATTACAACTCGGGTACTTGTTATATCTGTTTTAATATAATGCATTTTTTCAGGTATATATGCAAATCTAATCGCTTGGATTTTGGTTTTTTCCGCTATTTCTGTGTATGCTTTTTCTAATTCATCTTCTATTTGAATCGTATCCACATTATTCAATACAATATCACTCCGCACACTATCCCGTTCCCGCACCACATACCGATACTCCCTCTTCGCCCCAGCCGAAATCCCCATCGCCACAACCATCACTGCGATAGCGGCGGCAGCTACAGAGACTTTCACAATCGATTTCAACCGGCGTGGTTTGCGAGCTTCTTCGTGCAGTTTGATAATGTTCTCGCTGGATGATTCTTTTTCACTTTCCGGGCTTGTTCCCACCTCCGCTTCTAACTTTGCCATCAACCTCTCAAAGCCGTCTTCTGATTCTGGAGGTATCTCGCTGTCTTTTACTTCCGTCTGTGCAAGGATAAAATCCTTCAACAGCTGATCTTCGCTGACTCCAAACGCTTCCTGCAGCAGGCGCTCTGCATCTTCTCCAGCCTTTTTCCCGCGCCGGCTTCTGCTCACTTTTTATCCCTCCTCTCTGTCCTCGTCCTAACTTTTAGGTTGACTTTTCTTTTTTTCCGTTTACTATACTAAATGTAACCCTTTGCGGGTATGATAAAGCATAAAAACAGTTGTTTTCAGGTTATGGTTGTCCCCTCACACCGTAACCAGCGGCTGATGTGTGGAGGAAACTACTATGAAAAAAATCATTCTGACCGGCGGTGGTACTGCAGGTCATGTTACACCGAATCTCGCCCTGCTTCCGGCACTGCGCGAGGAAGACTTTGAGATTCACTATATTGGTTCTTATAACGGCATTGAGCGCCGCCTGATCGAGGCAGCCAGCATCCCTTACGATGGAATCTCATCTGGAAAACTGCGCCGTTATTTTGACCTTAAGAATTTTTCAGATCCGCTTCGCGTTCTGAAAGGATACTTTGAGGCTCGCAAGCTTATGAAAAAATACAAACCGGATATCGTCTTTTCCAAAGGCGGTTTTGTCGCTGTTCCGGTCGTTCTGGCTGCCAAGCATTATAAAGTGCCTGTCATCATCCATGAATCCGATATGACCCCAGGACTGGCAAATAAAATCTGTATTCCAGCCGCTTCTAAGGTATGCTGCAACTTTCCGGAAACACTTAAATATCTTCCGGAAGATAAGGCGGTTCTGACCGGTTCCCCGATCCGTGAAGAGCTTCTGCACGGGGATCGTCTGGCGGGACTCCAGTACGCCCATCTTTCTGCCGATCTCCCAGTAATTCTGATCATCGGCGGAAGTCTCGGCTCCGTCACGGTCAATCAGGCTGTCCGCGGCATTCTTCCGCAGCTTCTGAAAACCTATCAGGTAATACATATCTGCGGAAAAGGCAATCTCGATGAGTCTCTCATCGGCACCGAAGGATATGTTCAGTATGAGTATGTGGATAAACCACTCCGCCATCTCTTTGCAGCGGCAGATCTGATCATCTCCCGCGCGGGTGCAAATTCCATCTGCGAAATTCTGGCACTCCGCAAACCGAACATTTTGATCCCTCTGTCGGCTGCTGCCAGCCGCGGCGACCAGATCTTAAATGCCAACTCCTTTGCAAAACAGGGATTCAGCACCGTTCTGGAAGAAGAAGTTTTAACCGCAGATACTCTCAGCCAGGCAATCGAAGAGACCTATAAAAATCGCCAGCAGTTCATTGATAAAATGTCTGAAAGCCACTTAAACAATGCTGTCAAAACCATCATGGGGCTGATTCATGATTGCACACGCAGTTAGTAGCATTGCTACGTTTGTATAGTACAAGACTAAAACACTGAATATGTAAGCTTATCATCACATCGGACAGATTCGAAACGGCTCTGCTTCGATGTGATTTTTAAATATCAAACAGCTTTGCCCTCAACACGCGCTTCTGCAATTCTGCTTTTGCCCTGTAAAGACGTGTACAGCATACCGTTGATTTGATTTTCAAAACCGCACAGGCTTCTTCCGCCGTCAAGCCCTCCAGAACACGGAGAATCAAAACATCCCGCCAGTCCTTCTTCATAGATTTGACAATCTTCCATACGTTCCAATAGATATCCCTATCGATAACCTCCTGATCCAGAAGCTGAATTCCTATCTCCCCTTCCAAAAGAAGGTTCATAATCTCTTCTTCCGCATCCGGATCTTCCAGATGCAGCATCTCGCGGCGCCGCATCTGCCTCCGGTTATCGATCCACTTGCTCCGTAAAATGCGGATCAGTAAAACCAACTTTACTTTATGATCCAGATCTAACGAATAGCGCTTGTAATATTCAATGAAAGCTTCATGCACCATATCCTCAATGTCATCGTACCCTACTCCAATTCTATACGCATATTTCTTCAGCGGTACCAGGTACTCTCTGTAAAGCGCTTCAAAAAGCGCCATTTTTTCATTCTCATGGTGCATATCCAAACTCCTATCGCGTCAGTTCTTCGCGGATGGAGCTGCTAATTTCTGCCAGCTCTTCCGGCGTTGCTTTTCCTGGCGCCCATGTCACCATATCCGGTCCATTTTCATATCTCGGAATAATGTGTACATGGAAATGAAAAACAGTCTGTCCTGCGGATATGCCATTGTTCTGAACCACATTGAAACCCGTGCAGCCCAGTGCTTTCTTCATCGCCGCACCAATCTTTCCAGCTAATGGAAGAGCTTTGGCCGCAATCGCCGGATCCAGCTCACATAAATCTTTGAAATGCTGCTTCGGCAGAATCAGCGCATGTCCCTTCGATGCCGGTCCTAAATCCAGAATCACACGAAAATCTTCATCTTCATAAACCGTTGAGGATGGAATCTCTCCGCCAGCGATCTTACAAAAAATACATTCTTTGTCTGTCATGTCGGTCTCTCCTTCTCTCTATGCTTCTCCATTCACTGGAAAAGCGGTATTTTCTTTTGTCACTTGGCTTGAAACTTCCATGTCAAGTGCCTTTATTATAGCATATCCCCATGGCTTGTTCTATGTAAATTTGCAGAAACGCGAAATTGATGTACTTGCAAAATAATTCACATCAATTTCGTGTTTTTGGTTATTATTTCATATTTTCAGATAATTTATCGGTGTTCCCAAAATTTATATCCGACATCCGCCAAATAAATGGAATCCCCATTCCCCAAACTGACTGTTTCATTTGCCTGAAGCGGATAGCCATTGACCGATGTTCCATTGGTTGAATTGAGATCTGTCAGAATGTATACGCCCTCCTTCTGATCGATCCGCGCATGAAGACGGCTGACGGTCGGACGGTCAATACATGCGTCCGACAGCCCCGGATGTTTTCCAAGTGTAAATGGAATATAGGAAATCTGAATCACTGTTCCTCCGGCTTCCACCGGCTCTAAGCGCACCGTTCCTCCCCCATTCTTTGAGGCAGGCAGAAGCGTAGTCCCCGCTTCTCTCGCCCGCTCTATCTGTGCTTCTTCTTCTCTTCGAAGTTCCTGCCGATAAGCTTCTTCACTCTCCGGATAGACCTGCCAGCGGTTTTCAGGCGTTGTCTGCTGCCAGTCTGGATATGATAGATCCACTTCCGTGCTTTCCTCTCTATCCTCTCCCTGGTCTCGATTTTTCTTCCCGCCACCATATACCTGCCATTTTCTGCGGGCTGCCAACATCTCCCTCAAAAACACGATTCCCCCGATGCCGCCGCTGATTATATACAGCCATACATCCATTTCTCCCGTCACGTACCAATACACAATGCCAGCTGCCACCACGCTTCCAAGTACCTTTATCCACCTGTTCTGCCATTGTCCCTTTTGTTTTCCACCTGCCCTTTCAGACTTTCCCCCCACTTCATCTGAGTTCTCTACCGACTCCAGATTCTTTTTCATCGTTTTCTCCTGATACAACGCTTCCTGCCTATATTTCCAATCCTTCCTGACTGGCGTTTGAGTGTCAGAAGCCATTTTCCCAGATCCAGATTCCAACGTATCCCTCCGATTTTGCTCCGCTTCAAGCCACTCCTGCCGATCCGCCCACACTCCCGCCGTCTCAGGATCCCCCTCATCCTCGTTTCGTTTTTCTGCCGAAAAGATCCGATCTTCCCCTGAAAGCTGGCGCAGCAGATCTGCCGTTCCGTAATTCTCCCGCAGACTAATCTGATACAGATTATAAGCTAATACAACTGCCTCCCGATCCTGATGATCCGCACGTTCCAGAAGATACCCCAGCAGTTTTGAGAGCGCCTGCGGCGTCTCTTCCCGATGCCCCGGAACCAGACATAATTCCACAGTAAAATGATCGGGTTCCAGATACAGATATTCCGGATCCAGCAAAAGCTGTTCCTCTTTTAACAGATACTCTTCCACCCGCTTCAGAACCGCCAGCACACCAAGCAGAATCGACCGAAGTTCTTGTCCCGACAAGGTCCGTTTTTCCAACACCCGTCTAAGCGGCTGTCTCGACGTTATCTCATAATAATATTCTCTCGCCTCCTCCGTCTGGCGGACCCGGAACTTCAAAAGCCCTTCGATGGCATTCGCCGACAGCATCTGTACCGCATAGCCCGTTTCTTCCTCCGGCGCTTCGATTATCATATAATTATGATTCATTTCCCGGCTATACCGAATCTCCATCCCGTATCCCCCATCAATCTGCATTTTCCAACACTGTCAGCAAACGGATCGCCCGCTCCGGCTCCTGTCCGCGCAGGGATATCTCCGTCTCTGTACTGCTCTTTACCCTTCCGTCCAAGTCTCCCCCATCTTCCCGGATCGTCAAAACTGCATCTCCGCACCGGAAGAATCCACGCAGGCGCTGTCCAGCTCTGCTGCTTATCTCCCCCACAGTCATTCCATCTCCCCGCAACGTTTTTTCCTCCCGATACAGGCACCGTTCCATCGCCTCCTGCAGGACAAAACGCCCCGTAATCCTGCCATGCACCTCAAACACCCCATTTAACAGTGCCGCGATAAAAAAGAATGCAACCGCCATCACAAACGAGGCTTCCACCGTATAACTGGCAGAAACCTCCCGCTTCATCCAAGAGATGCTATCAGCATCCAAATCCACATCAGAAGCACACACGGTAGAAATGGCAGCTTCTTTTTCCGCATTTTCTCCCATAGACCATTCCCCTTTCCGCTAAGCAGTGCCGTAAGCATCCAGACACCTCCTGCCAGACTGCTCACAAATACAGCTCCCATCAAAAGTTCAAGCGTCCGCCATCCCCCCAGATAGCACCCAGTGATCAGAAAAAAGCAGCCATCTCCCAGTCCGACCGCACCTTTCGTCTGCCGCTCCATCCAGAACAAAAAAATCCCCGGCAGCATTCCCAAAAGCCATACCGTTATCTGCAACACACTTTTTTTCCAATCCCATCCATCTTTTATAACCGACAGCACACACCGTATCATCGTAAGCGCCATTCCTGCCGTTCCAAATCCATATAGCCAGCTTACGCGTATCCGTTTTCTATGAAGATCCTGCCAGGAAAAGGCCATCAGAAAAAGTGAAAAAACAACCGCATAGAGGAAACATACTGCACTTTCCAAATCCATCCGCGTAAATCCCATGAAACTTATCCCTGCACTGTTTTCCATCACTCCGCCCTCTCACCCCTCCTTGATTCTTTCCGCCATCCGCACCTATCCACTTCCACAGTATGAACACACACCCATATATTCCACCTCTGATCGCCGCACCTTCTGCACATAATATGCCAATGACGAACAGTCCTGCTTTCCATGGTAAACCTCGCCGGACGGAAGAATATACACCAGACCTCCCGCCGACACCGTCTTTCCACAGTATCTGCAAGCCTTATAACGGCATCCCCCGCTGTTTCTAAGCACCCCCGAAATTACATCTGCATACGCAACCGCGGTGATCTGATTCGATATATAATGGCACGAAGGCGAAAGATGGTAGCGCGTACTGTCCCGCCCCACATAGACCCATTTTTCCTCCGGTTCTGAAGCGTTTTTCTCTGAGAAATACCCGCCTTCCGCCCCAATCCATCCCCGCTTCCGGCTCCGGGAAGTAAGCGTCACATGGTCAAGCGCAAATACCGAGAACGGCAGCCGCACCTGATAGGAGGCGCGCAGGTCAATCCATTCTCCATCTTCCGATACGCAGCTGGCACCACACTGGATATTGGACACTTTGTTCCCGCCCGCTGTCTGAATCTTCTCCTTTAAATATCCCTGCAGGATAAGCCCGGACGGAAGTTCTGACCAGCCCCCCGTTCCCTTTTCTTCTGCCTCTACCGCTTTTCCCGCCTCCATTTCTGCCGGATGCACCGTATGGGATGTCCGATACACCTGCCATCCCAGTTCCCGCCCCGTCACTTCCAGCACCGTCTGCACCTTTCTCTGAGTATCCAGTATTTCCATCGGAACTGACAGGAGAATCACCGTAAACATAAACAATGTCAGACTAAGCGCCGCCTCAATCGTCAGGCTCGCACACAGGGAAGCAGAGGACAATGCCCTTTTCCAGGATCGTTTTCTTACTTGGGCTCTATGCCGCCGAAGGACGGGTATCCCGACCGCACAGATACTTTCATTTATTCGTTTTGTTAGGTTAGTTGTCATCATCTTTTTTACTGGCTTTCTTTATATACTTGGAGAGGCACATTCACTTGCATCATCTCCTGAAAAAGGACACTGTCCTCCACTCCCCTGTAATTGTGTTTAATATTCCTTCTGGGACGTTCTACGAAGCGGTATCAACGTTCCCTGTGCCGCATAGGACACACTTACCCCATACTGGCACTGATCCATCCGAAATCCCGGCTCTTTTTCTGAAATGCGGTTCTGAATCATATCCATCATCCGGTAACAGAAACGGCTCTTTCCCTGTATCAGGAAAAAGAGTTTCAGCCAGTCCTGGTAGTCCAGCCCTCTGTCGTCTGTCCCGTTTTTCAATGAAGGATCCGTCCCCGTTTCCAGAAAGATGGACGCGCCCTTTTCCGTCAGAGCAGAAAGCGAAATCTGCCACTCCCCCGGCTGTTTGAAAAAAGGAATTTTTCCGCCCGCCAGCAGAACCTTCACATCTGCCACCGACTCTGCAAACGCCCAGACTGTCATGATAAAGAAGGATGCCGCCGCCGTGATCGGTGTGATTCCCGCCAGCCCCGTGATTGCCAGCGCCAATGCTTCCGCCTCCGACCGTTTTTCAGAATCCGCATATAAAGCTGCCAGATTCACCGCCTCGCGCACAGCCAGAAGTTCATTGACGGTGCGTTTTAAATTTTCCCGCTCCGACGCATTTCCCTGTAAGAGATATTCCTGCTCATAATGGACACTTCCCGTCTTTTCCTGCCCGAACCGGGTAAAAAAATGCGCCGCATACGCATCTAAAAGAGCCCGTTCAAGCCCCGCCATCCAGACATCCCCAGCTGTCCCCCGCTTTCCGCTCTCTCCGTCTGCATACAATGCCGACGGAAATGCCTCGGTCGAAATCCAATTTTCTGAAATCACAGTTCCCGCCGGCACACAAAGACTCAGCAGATCCGTCCCCGACAGGCGGCTGACTGCTTCCAGCACATTCATTTTTTTCTTGTCTCGGACTGCCGGAACCCGGAAACGTCCATCCTTCTGAAAACCCGCTGTGATCGTCAGAACCGGCGCCCACAGCGCTTCCTCGTCCAGCTCATCGTCCTCATCGTCAGGCTCCCAATCATCGATATAATCCTGTATCTCCTTTCCTTTCCGGACTGCTTCTGCAACCACCTCTTCATTTCCGTGAGCCGTCTCTTCTGTCTTTTTTACCTCCTGGCGGCGCGCTCCATCCTCATCCAAATACGAACGATACCCCCGCATCTCCTCCTGTACCATGCCCCAGGAGCCTTCTTCCAGATCCGGCTGGGCTTCCTGCGCCCCCTGCTCCGATCCCTGCAATTCTTTCGCAAGCCGGTCCGCCTGTTTTTCATACGCCGCAACCAGCCCCGGAATCTGCTTTAATTCTTTCTCTAAGCTTTCCGCCGATTGAAAGAACGAGCTTCCATCCGCCTGGCTGACCGCTGCCTCCATCTCCTCCAGATGTTTCTCCTGTTTTTGCAGGCAGGCTCCGATCGCCTCGATCGACTCTTCCAGACGCAGCACTTTTCTGCCATTTTCCTGATATCCTTCCGCAATTCCATGAACCGCCCTTGCTTCCGTCATCCGTTTTTCCATCTCAGGCAGTTCAGACTCCTCACTTTCCAGCGTCCAGACACCCACTTTCATATAATCGGTAACTTCCTTCGCAAAGAAATCCCCATTATGGCCGGTGATCGCATCCATCGCTTCGATCTGTGCCTTGCCGCCGCTGACCGGATAAAAGGGCGCTGCCGCCAGATATGTTTCCATCTGCGGCTCCATCTCCGCCGCCAGGCGCTCTTTATCCGCACATTCCAGCACAAAAATCCGGTATTTATCCCAAATCTCCCGGTGATAACAGCTCATCAGCGAATCCAGGGAGGAATTGAGCGCCATCTGCATATACCAGCCGCTTCCGGCTGCCCGGGCGGACTCAAACAGCCCGCCCATCAGCGCACAGATACAGGTCAGAATCAAACTTAGGAAAACTGTGATCCCCCCGCAAACGTCCATTTCTGCTTCAACGTGCCGTTCTGCCCGGATCAATATACCTCCTTCGACTTGCTGTTGATCTGTTTAAAGATATTTGTAAGAAGCGTATTAATCTGCTTTTTAAAGACAATGACCAGACCGATCAGCACCACCAGAATCAGCACTAACTCAATGACCCCCACACCATCCTCGTCCATCAGAAACGATTTTACTTCTCTTACCAGATACGCTTTATCCATATACTTTTTCTCCTTTCTCCCCATTTTTCAGATCCCAAACGCCAGAAACGCCGGGACTGAAACCATCACCATAATAATCATCAACATCAGAAACAATGGAAGCATCAGCTTTGTGGACGCCTCTTCCCCCCGGCGTCTTGCCAGTGCTTTCTCTTCTTCAAACGCCGACTCCATCTCTGTCTCCAGCGCCTTTCGAAGTCCTTCTGCCCCATTTCTGACATTCTGCTCCAAAAGCCCGGAAAGCTTCCGGTACGGTCTCAGACGGCAGCCCGCACCAAATTCCGCATATGCCTGCAGTTCCGGGACACCGCGCTGCATCCGGTGATATGCCGCTGCCATTTCCCGGTATGCCGCCCGCTCCGTCTGTGTTCCCGCCCGGCATGCCGCCTCGTATTCCAGCACAATCCGTTCCCATGCCCGGCGGACCGGAAGCCCCGCCCCGGAAAATACGGTCAGCTTTGACACAATCTCCGGGTAGTCTTCCATCAGTTCCCGCTTTTTCTTCTTTTTCTCCTCACTCTCCTTCTGTTTTTCATAAAGAGGAAGCAGAATTGCCGCCGCAATCCCCAGCACCGGAAACAGCAGATATTCCCTGTCTCCGCGCACCCGGTAAGATAAATTCTTCCCCTCATACATCTTTGGCAAAACCAGCTGACCTTCCGTTCTCTGCGCCTCATCCATCTGCTTTAACAGCTGCTTAAAACCTGCCTCTTTTTCCTGCTGCTTCGTCCGAAGCGGCGGATATAGCGTGACCGGAAACCGGTACTCCCGGCTGAATGCCCCCGCCTGCAGGGATGCGGTCAGTTCTGTCTGAATCCCCTTCTCCGGGCATTCTTCATTTAAAACTGTCCCATCTGTCTGAATCCATTCCGCATCCTCCGGTGTCCAGCGGACCCGGATGCCCTCTTCTTCCAGCCAGCCAACGAGATGTAGATCTTCCCTTACCTCCTGCAGGGACGGATTGTTTCCCCGAATTAAATCCGCCAGTTTACCTCCCGCCTCCAGCAATGCTTTTTTTGCATCCTCTTCCGCATATTCCCGCTCTCCGAGCGCAATCTCCACCGGAATCTCCTTCTCCCACAGTCCGCGCACCCACACTTCCTGCTGCCGTTCCCCTTCTCCGTATGCATAGCGGTTCAGCCGGTTCCCATCTTCCAGCGCCCCATCCCGTTTTTCCACCAGATATCCCGCAACTGCCAGAATTATCCCCAAAAGAATGCATAAAACCTGCTTTTTCCCCATTTTTCCCATGCTGTTTCACACCTCAATCTGAAGAATTTTCCCCGATACCCTCCATGCCAGCAGATAGACCACCAGACACCCGGTCATCACCACCCGCCCCACCGCTGTCTCATACATCTGTGAGAAAAAGCCCGGCGATGACAAATCCATGTAGAGCACGATCAGGTACGGCATCAGGTTCATAATTCTCTGTTCAAACTGCTTTTCTGCCGTCATCGTGAGAATTTCCTCCCGCACCTGAATGCGATCTGAAATCACGTGAACGACATGGTGAACCACGCTTGCCAGCTCACCCCGGCTCCGTTTGGATACAGTAAAAATAACAGAGAAATTTTCCACCTCATCCAGACCACTCCTCTTTGCAAAGGAAGAAAGCAGCACCTCCACGGTCCGGTTCATTTTAAGCTGACTTGCCAGGTATGAAAACTCACGGGTAATCATCCCCTCTTTTCCGTATTGTTCTTCCAGATCGCGCACGCTCGCGATAAACGCATTTTCCACCGAATAGCCTGCAGCCAGCGCCGAAGCCACAATCTGAATCGCTTCCTTAAACTGGAGCCGCAGTTCCTCTTTTCTCCGGCGGCAGAGCTCCCGCCTCTTAAAAAACGGCCGCAGCATCCCCGCCGGAAGCATCAGAACGAACGCCAGAAATGAACGGTAGAATACATACGCCGTCACGGCGCACACCGCTGTTCCCTCCAGAAGGTAACGTATCCACTCCTGCCCCGTCAGGTGGTAAACCCGGTAATCAGAAAGCACTTCCTCCCGCGAATCTGCGCCGCCCTTCAAATCTGCCAACCTGGATAAGTGCTCCTTCCACCTGTCCGGAATCAGCCTCCCCGCTTTCCTGAAACTGATAGATGGGAGAAAGGCGGATTTCCCCATTTTCATAGCCTATCACCTCCGTGATCTCCAGTACCTTCCGGCTCCGGTCCCGCATCCGCCCGACATGGACCATCAGATCGAGCGCTGAACCGATCTGGCTCCGGACCGCCGCAAGCGGCAACTCTGCCGCCATCAGAACCATTGTCTCCAGTCTTGAGAGCATGTCTTTTGCGCTGTTTGCATGTCCAGTTGAGAGCGAGCCATCGTGCCCCGTATTCATCGCCTGCAGCATTTCCAGCGCCTCGCCGCCCCGGACCTCCCCAACGATGATGCGGTCCGGACGCATTCGGAGACTCGCCCGGATCAGATCGCGCATGGAAATCTCCTGCGAACCATCCCGGTTCTCCACCCTTGTTTCCAGGCTGACAAGATTCTTTACATGGCGGATTTGAAGCTCTGCCGAATCCTCGATCGTGATGATGCGTTCCTCCTGTGGAATATAGCCGGACATGGCGTTTAAGATCGTCGTTTTTCCCGATCCGGTTCCTCCGCTGATGAAGATATTGAGTCCCCGCTCGACCGCTTTCTGCAAAAATGCCGCTGCCTCCCGGCTGATACTTTTTAACTCAATCAGGCGTTCCATCGTGATCGGTTCCGGGAACTTCCGGATCGTTAAAATCGGCCCATTTAACGCCACCGGTGCCAGCACCACGTGGACACGAGAACCATCTTCCAGTCTCGCATCCGCAATCGGGGATGCCAGATTGACCGTCCGGTTGACACGGCTTACAATCTGCTGAATCAGATCCTCTAGCTGCCCTACCGAATCAAAGTGCTTTTCTAACTCTTCCACACGCCCCTGCCGCTCGACAAAAATGTGCTCCGTGCCATTTACCATGATCTCCGTGATCGTCGGATCATCGACCAGCTCCTGCAAAATATCCAGCCGTCTGAATGAATCAAACAGCTCTTTTCTCAAACAAAGCCGCTCTTTTAACGGCAGATACGCCCCTTCTGCCGCTTCCAGAATCGCCATGTCGATCAGGTCGCGCAGCTCCTCATCCTCCACCTGCATACGGCTCTCCATCTGCTCCATCAGACGCTGCCTCAAAACCATTTTCTGCTCCTGCATACTTCCCCCTGCCAGTTGTTTCTCTCACAACCGTTTACTCTTTAGAATGACTGTCAAAATCCCGCTCAATTTATCCCTGTCAAAAGACTTTGCCCCTTCTAATTTAACCCACAATGAACATTATCCGCCCACACTGCTTCCCCGCAGCAGCTGCCGTACATAATCACCCAGTTCTCCCCATAAGAGCTGGTCAATATAATCGCCCCGTCCAAAACTGCCGTGATACGGAAGCTTCAGGCGTTTAATACGTTCCCTTAGCATGCCATTTCCTGTCTGTGAAAAATACTGCTCCAGCTCCTTAAGCTTTGCCAAAGACACCGGATCTTCCCGGATCGGCATATAAATTACCCGGCACAGCTTCATTACCGAAAGCGCCGTCCTGCGCCCGCTTCCTATATCCACTACCAGCGTATCATACGCACTCTCCCCGGCAATTGCCCGTATAAGCCCTGCGATTGCCTCCTCTCCCGCCTGATCCAGATCCTCCGGATAGCGCACCGGCGGAATATAGTCCAGCTCCCCCATCGTGTGGACAACGCTGCTCAAACGAAGCGAATTATAGCTTCCACCGTTGTAAAAATACAACAGATCCGACAAATCACTCTTATATTCTTCTTTCATCAAAACCGACAGACCGGAAAATTCCTCCAGGTTCAGATACAGCACCCGCTCCTCCTGTGCCAGAAGTTTTCCCATTGTCAGGGCAAACGAGGTCTTTAAACACCGTCCAACCGGCGAATACACTCCCAAGACCTTCGCCAGCCCCCGCCCGGACACCTCCGGCAGATCCCCCGGGCTTTCCCCATACCAGGTCAGCACGTCGCGCACAATCGCATCGCTGGACTGGTATTTGTAAACACAGGGAACTGACGGACTGACCGGTTTTCCCCCATTATCCGATAAAAGAATAACCTTTTCCGCCCGGATGGACTCCTTTTCTTCCGCCGGAACATGCTCGCCCAACAACAGAAGCTTTACCGGGTGTTCCGCCGCAAATGCCCGCAGCCGCTCGATCGAGCTGAACGCCACCACCTCAAACGGTATTTTTTCCTTCTGGTTAACTACCTCTGCAAACCGCGCCGCATAGACCGGATCCACATCATACACCGCCAGAATATGCTTCATCGCACCGCCACCTCCCTAATCACAAGCCATTTTCCTTACAGATACCGAATCAGCTCCGCCCCAATCACTCCCAAAAACAGGCACGGTGCCAGACAAAAAGATGCCTCTTTTCCATCCCGCGCTTCCAGATAGTACGGCTCGACGCTTCCCCCAAGCGCAGACCGGTACAAATAAAACACAAGATATGTAAGCCGCTGCCTGGCAATCCCACGCCAAACCAATAAAACAACTGACCATGCCCCAGCTGCCATCAGCCCGCATAAAAGGATCCGCCCTCCCTGCTGCACCCCCGCAGCACCAAACAGAACCGCTGCCATCTTGATATCTCCCGCACCTATCATGCGAAACAGATACAGCGGAAACAGGACACATAGTAAAATCCCGATACGGACCAGGTATCCGCACATTTCACAGATGCCTGACATAAGCGCCGCCCCAGTTCCCGGCAGCCACCTGCTCCATCCGGTTGTATATCCTATTTTCATCCCCAGACCAGACCGAATTAAAAGAAACAGCAGCCCGCCAGCCAGAATCATCCCATTGGAAATACGGCGTTTTTTCAAATCCCAAAACGCACAGCCGCCAGTAAACAACAGCAGCAAAAAGGTCAATCCATCCCCTCCTTCTCTTTCGCATACATGAAACGAACAATTTCTGCACAGTATGTCCTCTTTTCAAAACTCCTGCCGCAAACGATAGCTGCCAGTCCTGCGCCAGCTTTTACCGCCACCTTTTTCCATTCATTTCCTGTATGCACTTCAAACATTCCTGAAAAATTATCGAACATTTCTCTGAACTTAACTTTTAGAATCTTAATAATAGATCAACGGGAAATCCGGATTCCCGTGACAGATGGAAGAACCCATCCATGAATGTTCCTCCATTATGAACAGTTTTTGATCAAAAGTCAATCCCAAAACACCCGAAATATGCGCCAAAAACATCTCAAAAACTTTGTGCATCTGAACCCATTATTTTAGCTAGACAATTTCGTTATTTGAAAATAATTGCCAAAATATCTCTTTATTTTTTATCTATAAATACCCATTCCAGCATTTTCCTTTCCATTGACTGACGAAACAAAAAATGGTAAAATACTATTAGTTTAAATTTTTAAACCATTATAGAAGGAGGAGCCGCGATGAAAAAAGGAACAGAACTTAAACAGCATTTTCATACCTGTATGCCTCTTTTTATCGCGCTGGGCGATGAAATACGGCTGACGATCATCGAAGCGCTGACGGACGAAGCCCTCACGAGGCGCACAAAAAACAACGATGTGAACAAAAATCAGCCTGATAAAAACGATGACCGTCCAATCAGCCTGCCCACCCAGCCCCGTCCGCACGGCTTAAATGTCCGGGAAATCACCGAACGGACCAGCCTGTCGCGCCCGGCAGTTTCCCACCATTTGAAGATCTTAAAGACAGCCGGGCTGATCGACGTCCACCGGGAGGGAACCTGCAATTATTATTACCTCTCGATCGAAGACAGCACCCGGAAATTGATGCAGCTCGGACATCTGCTGGAATCCGTGCTTTCCATGAACGCCTGAACCAGGATGCATATCTTTCCATTTTCTGAATATACTGATCGTTGTACCAATTTATAGGATTCAGAAAGAGAGCATCAAACCATGAAGCACAACCGCACCCACTGCTCCGGGAGCACCAGCACGGACATTTTTTCCGCCCACCCTGACCCGGAGCTGCTGACAGAACTGCGACAGACCATGAGCACGATCAACACCGTTTTCAACCATTTTGAAGAGGTCGTCGATCCGACTCTGATTGACTGCTATATCTACGAACTGAAAGCCGCACACCTCCGGTATCAGTTCCTTTTACGACATATTAAACAACAGGAAAATACCATTTAACCGACACAAGGAGGACCTTTCTCATGACAGCCTGGTACGACAAAGCTATCTTTTACCATATGTATCCTCTGGGAATGACCGGAGCACCGTTTGCCAATCCCTATCCTGTCTCCGATGGGACAGCGGATGGCACCAGGGACGTTTCCTCCGATTCCCGCATGGACGAACTGATGCAGTGGATTCCCTATTTAGAGAGCCTGCATATTTCCGCGATTTACATCGGACCGCTGTTTGAATCATCCACGCACGGCTATGATACCCGCGATTTCCGGCTCATCGACCGGCGGCTGGGAACCAACGTTTCGTTCCGATCTTTCGTGGACTGCTGCCATGAGCATGGCATCCGCGTCGTCGTGGACGGCGTGTTCAACCACACCGGTCGCGAATTTTTCGCCTTCCGCGACCTGCAGGCGCACCGTGACCAGTCCCCTTACGCCGGATGGTACAGGAACGTCAATTTCGGCTGGGGCAGCCCGCTGGGCGATTCCTTCGGCTATGAATCCTGGCACGGCATCTGGGAGCTTCCCTGCTTAAACCACCGAAACCCGGAAGTGCGGAACTATCTGCTTGACACTGTCCGTTTCTGGGTGCAGGAATTTGACATCGACGGTATCCGCCTCGACTGCGCGGGCGATCTTTCCTTTGAATTTATGCAGGAACTGCGCCGGCTGGCAAATGAAATCAAGCCGGAATTCTGGCTGATGGGCGAAGTCATCCACGGCGAATACGCCCGCTGGGTCAATCCGCAGATGCTTCATTCCGTCACCAACTACGAGATGCACAAAAGTATCTATTCCGCGCACAACGACCACAATTATTTCGAACTGGCACACAATGTCCGCCGCCTCGAAGCGGTGGGGCGGGATCTCTACACCTTTGTGGACAACCACGACGAAGACCGGATCGCAAGCAAACTGTTAAATCCGGCACATCTTGCGCCGCTTTACACGCTGCTGTTCACTCTTCCGGGCATTCCGTCCATCTATTATGGAAGTGAATGGGGCATTCAGGGACGCCGCGGACACAACTCTGATACGGAACTCCGTCCGAGAATCCTGCCGCCGAGACCGCTTGCAGAAGAAATGCAGACCAGCGACGGACAAAACACCGGCATCCGCACAGATGGCAACTGCCAGAGCTTTTCGAGCGCCACAGGCCCAAACATACACGCAGGCGCAAACACCTGCTGCCAGACCACTTCAAGCACCACAGGCTCAAACACAGATACCAGCGCAGGCACCGTGACACCGCTTACACTTCTGATCCAGAAACTCGCCGCCATCCACGCCGCCGAACCGGCGCTTCACGGTGGGCGTTATCAGGAACTTCTGCTGACAAACCGGCAGTACGCATTTGCCAGACACGGTGACCACCAGGCGATCCTTACCGCTGCCAACAACGATGACAACGCCGCTTATTTACAAGTTCCACTTCCATTCCACACGACAGCGGAACAAGCTACGGATCTGATTACCGGAAAATCGTTTTTGATCGATAAGAATACAAACAAAATTCAGATAGAATTAGAGGGTAACAGCGCTGTTATTCTCGGAATCACGGAGGGGTAACCTTATGAAAAAAGCAGCTTCCACTACTAAACGAACCACATCGAAAAAACCAAAGACAGAAGGACTCGGCGTGATCGGCGAGCTTGACCGGTATCTCTTCGGAGAAGGCCGCCACTACCAGCTCTACCACAAGCTGGGCGCACACCCTTATACATATCGCGGACAGGACGGCTACTATTTCGCGGTCTGGGCGCCGCACGCAGCCGCCGTCAGCCTGGTCGGCGACTTCAACGCCTGGAATCCGGATGCAACCCCGATGAAGCCGGTCGCAGACAGCGGCATTTACGAGCTCTTCGTACCGGGACTTGGCGTGGGACAGCTCTACAAATTCGCCATCACCACGCACACAGGAACGATTTTATTTAAGGCAGATCCATATGCATTTTCGGCAGAATACCGTCCTGGAACCGCTTCCGTGACCGCCGATATCCGCGGCTTCAAATGGAACGATTCCAAATGGATGGAATCGCGCGCGGGCACCGATCCGGTCAAGGCGCCAATCTCTATCTACGAGGTTCACTTAGGATCCTGGAAAAAGAAAAACCGCCCGGAAAAGGACGGTTATTACACTTACATGGAAGCCGCGCATGAGCTGGCTGACTATGTCCTGGAAATGGGCTACACCCATGTAGAGCTCATGGGAATCGCCGAACATCCGTATGACGGCTCCTGGGGATATCAGGTAACCGGCTATTTTGCCCCGACCTCCCGCTACGGAACCCCGACGGAATTTATGTATTTCGTCAATTACTTACATAAAAAAGGCATCGGTGTCATCCTAGACTGGGTTCCGGCGCATTTTCCGAAGGATGCACATGGACTTGCCGATTTCGACGGACAGGCGCTCTATGAGTATGCCGACCCGCGCAAAGGCGAGCACCCGGACTGGGGTACCAAGGTCTTTGATTATGCCAAAAACGAGGTATCCAATTTTCTGATCGCCAACGCGCTCTACTGGCTCGATGAATACCACATCGACGGTCTGCGCGTGGACGCCGTCGCTTCCATGCTTTACTTAGACTATGGGCGCCAGGACGGACAGTGGGTACCAAATAAATATGGCGACAACAAAAACCTCGAAGCCATCGAGTTTTTCAAACATTTAAACAGCGTGATCCGCGGCCGGAAAGACGGCGCCATCATCATTGCCGAGGAATCCACCGCCTGGCCGAACGTTACCAAGAGCCCGGAGGAGGACGGTCTTGGATTTACCTTCAAATGGAATATGGGCTGGATGCATGACTTCCTCGAATACATGAAGCTCGACCCGTATTTCCGTAAATTTAACCACAACAAAATGACCTTCGGCATCACCTACTGCACCAGCGAAAACTTCATTCTGGTGCTCTCGCACGACGAGGTCGTCCACCTCAAATGCTCGATGATCAACAAAATGCCGGGCGAATACGAGGATAAATTTGCCAACCTGAAAGTCGGCTACACTTTCATGCTCGGACATCCGGGCAAGAAACTTCTCTTCATGGGACAGGATTTCGGTCAGTTCCATGAATGGGATGAAAAAGTCTCCCTCGACTGGTACCTTACGAAAGAGCCGTTCCATGCCGACCTCCAGAATTATGTGAAAGGGCTTTTGACGCTCTACCACAAATATCCGGCGCTCTACCGCCTGGACGAGGAGTATGACGGCTTCCAGTGGATCAACGCCAACGACGGAGACCGCAGTATTTTCAGCTTTATCCGCCGCGATGAAACACAGAAAAAGAATCTTCTCTTCATCTGCAACTTCACCCCGGTAGACCGCGACGATTACCGCATCGGTGTTCCGAAACGCGGCACCTACACGCTGCTGCTTGACCAGGAACACGGCTACTACAAGCGCGGCGATAAGATCAGCCATTACCGCTCCATCAAGAGCGAATGTGACGGACAGCCATACTCCTTCGCGTACCCGCTTCCGGCGTATGGAACTGCGGTGTTCCGGTTCTCATAAAATAATGTTCCTATGAAGTCAAAAAACCTGCCGCAGACAGACTGTTTATATGGGGGGATACAGTCTGCCTGCGGCAGGTTTTATTTATACGGGTTCTGATTCGTGACCCAATCAATTTTATCCGCGGATCGCCGCTTCCAGCTGCTTCAGCGCTTTCTCCACCGTCGCCCGCGGGCATGCGATATTGATCCGCTCGAAGCCCTCGCCGTCCGGTCCGAACATCGCGCCGCTGTCCAGCCACAGATGTGCCTTGTCCACGATCAGATGTTCCAGCTCTTTTTCATTCAAATGAAGCGCCTTAAAATCCAGCCACAGAAGGTAGGTTCCCTCCGGCTCGATCAGACGGATTTCCGGCAGATGCTCTTCCAGATACGCCTTCACAAACTTCCGGTTCTCCTCCAGATACGCTTTTAGCTGTGCAAGCCACTCCGCTCCCTCTTCATACGCCGCCTGGCATGCTACCAGTCCCATCAGACCGACCTGGCTGTAGCCTGCCGCCGCGATCTCCTTTAAGAGTTTCTTCCGAAGCTCTGGGTTCGGCACAAAGATATTGGAAATCTGCAGTCCCGCCAGATTGAACGTCTTGGATGGTGCCGTGCAGATCAGGCAGTTCTGCTCAAACTCTGCACCCAGCTTCGCAAATACTGTGTGTGGATGTCCCTCGCGGGTAAAATCACTGTGGATCTCATCGCTGACCACGAGCACACCGTGACGCAGGCAAATCTCGCCAACCCGGCGCAGTTCTTCCTCGCTCCAGACACGTCCGACCGGGTTGTGCGGACTGCAAAGCAGGAACAATTTTACCTTATTTTCGACGATCTTCGTTTCCAGGTCGTCAAAATCCATCGTGTAATAGCCATCCGTGATTTTCAGCGGGCTGTTGACAACCTTACGCCCATTGTCCGTAATTACTTCCGAAAACGGATAGTACACCGGCTGCTGAAGCAGTACGCCGTCACCTTCCTTTGTATACGCCCGGACAGCCGCCGCCAGCGCGAATACAACGCCCGGTGTCTTCACCAGCCACTCCGGTTTCGTCTCCCAGCCAAAGCGCTCCCGGTACCAGTTCTGGACTGCCGCAAAATAGCCCTCTTTTCCATCACTGTAGCCGAAAATACCATGTTTTACTGTCTCTTCCAGCCGCTCTAAAATCGCCGGAGCCGTCTGAAAATCCATATCAGCCACCCAAAGCGGTAAAATATCCGCTGGTTTTCCTCGCTCGATGGCAAAATCATATTTTAAACAGTTGGTACCATGCCGGTCCACCACTTTGTCAAAATCGTATTTCATGCATTTTCCTCCCAATCCATCGTTCCTGTCAATGAACGGTTTTCACTCTGGCATCCTGTCATCCATGCCCATATCCCACTGCCCATGCAAAACCGATACCAAACATATCTATCCTCTTTTGTAACTGTTCAGTACCTTCACAGTCACGCGCAAAAATCCATTAAAAATTGCCTACGGCAATGGGATTTTTGCCTGCTGGCCCATGTTTTCGTACGATCAGCGCAGTAAATGCGCAGACCTACTGAACAGTTACCCTCTTTTTACGCTAACGCCTGCTCCAGATCCGCAATCAGATCATCCACATTTTCAATACCGACAGACAGACGTAAAAATGTCTCCGTAATTCCAAGACGTTCCCGGATCTCAACCGGCACATCGCCGTGTGTCTGCAGCATCGGATAGGTAATCAGGGACTCCACGCCGCCCAGACTCTCCGCATAGGAAATAAGCTTCACGCGCTCCAGCACCTTTCTCGCTGTCTCCTCTGTATCAGTGCGGAACGAAATCATGCTGCCCGCGCCGCGGCTCTGTTTTTGGTTGATCTCATAACCCGGATGCTCCGGAAGTCCTACATAGTAGACATCCGTTACTTTTTTCTGCTCTTTCAGCCAGCTCGCGATCTTCATCGCATTCTCCTGCTGCCGTTCCACACGCACTGACAGAGTCTTGATGCCGCGCAGGACTAAGAAAGAATCAAACGGAGAAAGTCCGCTTCCGATCGTCTTGAACAGATATCGAATCTGCTCTGCCAGCGCCTTGATCGGCGTACATAAAAATCCAGCCAGCGTATCATTGTGACCGCCTAAAAACTTCGTGCCACTGTGGACAACCAGATCCGCGCCCTGGGCGATCGGATTCTGCAGATACGGGGACAGGAAGGTATTGTCCACGATCAGAAGCAGTCCGTGCTTCGTCGCCAGACGGCTCATTTCCGCCAGATCGGTCACCTGCATCGTCGGGTTGCTCGGTGTCTCGATGTAGAGTGCCTTCGTCTGATCCGTGATCGCCTTCTCAACCGCCTCCACATCGGCTGTATTTATATAGGAAAATGAAAAACCGCGCTTCTTTTCCAGTGCCTCAAAAATACGGACGGAACCGCCATACAGATCCTCGGTACATACAAAATGGCTACCACTGTCAAACAGCTCCATCATCAGCGAGATCGCCGCCATACCGGATGTGCAGGCAACGGTATCAACCGCTCCTTCCAGCGCCGAAACAGTCTTTTCCAGCTCGTCTCTGGTCGGGTTGCTCTCACGCGTATAATTATGACCGGTTGATTCCCCAATACCCGGGTGGGCAAAAGTCGCCGTCTGGTAAATCGGCACTGAAACAGCGCCAAAAGAATGGTTTTTAGAAGTTTCCGGATCTCCGCAAATACAAGTTGTCTCTATCTGATAAGCCACGATGTCATCCTCCTGTGTCTATTTGCTATATCAGCAAATTCGTTTTTTATATAATTTTCTTATTTCATATTGTTTTAATTGGTTTATCAGTGATTGTAATGCGAAATTCCTACTTTGTCAATAGGAATTCCATGCAGTCCGCCATTTTCCCGGGCGTTTTCCTTCCTCAGCGCAAAAACCTATCAAGGTACATTTTTTGTTTTTTCACAGAACGCACCTTCCAAACAATTCAAGTCGAACGTCCGTGAGACTTGGCGCGTGATTCTGGTCAGCGAAGCTGACATATTCTTTACAGAATCACTGCGCATCCTCGAGGAGCGTTTATCTCAGTCGGAGAATGGACTCCCACTGAGACAAATTTGCTATTACTCACCACCTGAAGAGGTGGGAGTCTTCTCGACTGAGATAAAAAAACGGTCAGAATCAATGACATCTTCCCACATTTCAGAAATATATCATCCATTCTGACCGCTTTAAATGGCTGCAGTTCTCGCTCCCCTTACCAATAGGTTTCACTTTTCATCAACCACACGCTAATTTCTACCAAATTACACTCTTAATTTCCTTTGCAGACTTCTTCTAGAAAATACCGGTGCACCGTCACATCCTCATTCAATTCCGGATGAAATGCCGTCGCAAACTGGTTTCCCTGTCTGGCTGCGACTATCTTTTCGTCCACTGTCGCCAGCACCTTAACATTTTTCTGAACCGAAGCGATGTACGGCGCGCGGATAAAAGTCATCGGAATCGTCCCCAGACCGGCAAATTCAGCCTCCGTGTAAAAACTTCCAAGCTGACGTCCGTAGGCATTCCGCACCGCCGACACATCCATCGTCGCAAAGCACGGCGTTCCGCCCTCGATCTCCTTGGCCAGAAGCAAAAGCCCCGCGCACGTTCCATACACCGGAAGCCCTGCCGCAATCTTTGCCCGAAGCGGCTCATAAAGCCCCAGCTCATCCAGAAGCTTACGCATCGCGGTACTCTCGCCGCCCGGCAGAATCAGTCCGTCCATCGGCCGCTCCAGATCCGGAAGCTGCCGGATCTCAAACGCCTCTGCGCCCAGTCTCCGTACCATGGCAATGTGTTCGGCAAACGCGCCCTGCACCGCCAGCACGCCTATCTGTTTTTTCTCCATCTTACTGTCCCCGCTCTGCCATCAAAATCGCAATCTCATTCTCATTGATACCAACCATCGCCTCGCCCAGATCCTCAGAAATCGCAGCAAGTAATTTTGCATCCTTGTAGTTCGTTACTGCCTGCACGATCGCCGACGCACGTTTCTCCGGATTGCCTGACTTGAAGATACCAGAGCCAACAAAGACTCCCTCTGCGCCCAGCTGCATCATCAGAGCCGCATCCGCCGGGGTAGCCACGCCGCCTGCCGCGAAATTGACAACCGGGAGACGTCCATTGTCATGTACATAGCGGAGCAGATGAACCGGAACTTTTAACTGTTTTGCTGCCTCATAAAGCTCATCCTCACGCAGGTTCTGAACCCGGCGGATCTCCGAATTCATCGCACGCATATGGCGGACTGCCTGTACGACATCGCCCGTTCCCGGCTCGCCCTTGGTACGGATCATCGAAGCACCTTCCTCGATCCGGCGCAGCGCCTCTCCCAGGTCTCTCGCACCGCAGACAAACGGAACCTTGAACTGTGTCTTGTCAATATGGTACACATCATCCGCCGGAGATAATACCTCGCTCTCATCGATATAATCAATCTCGATCGCTTCCAGAATCTGCGCCTCCACAAAATGACCGATCCGGCACTTCGCCATAACCGGAATCGAAACTGCCTCCTGAATGCCGCGAATCATCTTCGGGTCACTCATACGGGACACACCGCCCGCTGCCCGGATATCCGCCGGAATCCGCTCCAGCGCCATAACCGCACACGCGCCTGCCGCCTCCGCGATCTTCGCCTGCTCCGGGGTTGTGACATCCATGATAACGCCGCCCTTTAACATCTGTGCCAGCTGTTTATTCAGTTCATAACGATTCTCTGCCATTTTTATTCCTCCCGTGGTTGAATATGATTTTTCTTTGTAAGCCAAGCGTCCTTACGATCCTTGCAATCAATACCCGAATCCACTGAATCATTCACAGGCAAGCGCCTCTTCTGCCTTTCTATTCTGCCTTGCGAAAAACAATTCACTGACATTCTGTATTTTTACATTCATTTCCGCATCAACTTAGTAGGAATTATAGCAAAAACTGTACTGATTAAAATATACACTTTTAAACATTTTAATCAGTACAGTTTGTTCTTTTCTCAAATCTTATTCTATTTTTCTTTTATCTGCACAAACCGGAGCGCCCCGGCATTCCACCAACGCCACTCCACTTACCCATTTTTCAGCTTTCCGTTTGTGTCTACGCCTCTTCCGCCTCCAGCAACGTCTGGTACACATCCCGCTTCGAAACCCCGCGGTCCTTCGCCACCAGCTTCATCGCTTCCTTGCGGCTGTTTCCCTGTGATTCATAATGTTCCATATGCTCTTCCAGGGACATCTGCTGCCAGCGCGCCTGATCCTCCGCCTTGATCTCCTGGACGGATTTGCCCTCGATGACGATCACGCACTCGCCCTTCGGCTCATTTTCCGTATAATACGCCACCGCCTGCGAAAGCGTCGTCCGGAATGCCGTCTCGTATTTCTTCGTCAGCTCCCGGCAGATAGACGCCTTTCTATCCCCCAGCGCCTCGTAAAGTTCCGTGAGCGTCCGCAGAAGGTGGTGCGGCGCCTCGTAAAGCACAATCGTGCGCGTCTCATTCTGAAGCTCTGCAAGCACCCGCTGGTGCTCCTTCTTGTCCGTCGGAAGAAATGCCTCAAAACAGAACCGTCTCGTCGGAAGTCCCGAAATAATCAGCGCCGTAACACACGCCACCGCTCCCGGAAGCGCGGTTACTTTAATTCCCGCCTCGCAGCACTGGCGCACCAGCTCCTCGCCCGGATCCGAAATACCCGGCGTCCCGGCGTCCGTGATGCAGGCAATATTCATGCCCGATTTCAGCTTCTCCACCAGCACACGCGCCTTCTCGACCTTATTGTACTCATGGTAGCTCGTCATCGGTGTATGAATATCAAAATGATTCAGAAGCTTAATACTGTGCCGCGTGTCCTCCGCCGCAATCAGATCCACCTGCTTTAACGTCTCCAGCACCCGGAATGTGATGTCATCCAGGTTGCCGATCGGCGTGGCACACAAATATAATGTTCCTTCCATCGTTCTCCTATTCCATTAATACCCGTAAATATCATAAATCTCATCCGTATACACGCCCGGCTCTTTGTACACAATGATCGGCTTTTCCACTGTCATCAGCGTGCCGCCGCCGCGCACCGCCTCGATGAGAACCATATTTGCCTCTTTATCTGCAAACGGATGGACAAATTTCATCCGCTTCGGCTCCAATTTCTGACTTTTCATCGCCATCAGAATCTCAATGAGCCGTCTCGGACGGTGCACCATATAGAGTCGTCCGCCGGGACGAAGTGCCGAAGCCGCCGCGCGCACGACATCCTCCAGATTGCAGAGAACCTCATGGCGGGCAATCGCCTTGGGAAGATCGGGATTTTTCAGCCCGTGGCTGTCGTTCATGTACGGCGGGTTCGTCGTTACCACATCAAAAGATGCCTTCTCAAACAGCGTCGGAACCTCCTTGATATCGCCCTGCACGATCGAAACCTTCTCTTCCAGCCTGTTGAGCGCCACACTCCGGGATGCCATCTCCGCCATCTCCGCCTGGATCTCCAGACCTGTAAAATGGCTTCCTTCCGTCTTTGCCTCCAGAAGAATCGGGATAATACCGGTTCCCGTTCCCAGATCAAGCGCTTTCTCGCCCGGCTTCACCGATGCAAACCCGGACAAAAGCACCGCGTCCATGCCAAAACAGAACCCGTTCGTCTTCTGGATGATCCGGTATCCGTTCCGCTGCAGTTCATCGATCCGCTCGCCCTCTTTAATTATCATCCAGCTTCGACTTTCCTTCCTTTTTCTCCAGTGCCTCCAGCGCTTTCAGCTCCGCATCGTTGACATTTCCCCTGTCACGGCGGCGCTTCGGCTTAAACTTGAGCTGATCCACACGGTAATCACGGATCTCCTTCTCATCCCGTCCTACCGTCACAACCACCTTTACCTGCTGGCGCAGGACGCTGACGCTGTGAACCTCGCCTTTCAGCCCGTCATCCGTTGTGACGTAATCGCCGACACTCGGCAGATGGCTGTTCAGATCCTCATACGTCTCTTCCTCGTATTTCAGGCAGCACATCAGACGACCGCACACACCCGAAATCTTCGTCGGATTTAAGGACAGGTTCTGCTCTTTTGCCATCTTAATTGAAACCGGAATAAACTCCGATAAATATGAATGACAACAGAGCGGACGACCACAGATACCGACGCCACCCAAAATCTTCGTCTCATCCCGGACGCCAATCTGGCGCAGCTCGATCCGCGTCTTAAAGACCGCCGCCAGATCCTTGACAAGCTCACGGAAATCGATTCTTCCATCCGCCGTAAAATAAAACAGCAGCTTATTGTTATCAAAGGTGTATTCTGCATCGATCAGCTTCATCTGCAATTCATGCTTGCGGATCTTTTCCTGACAGATCTGGAATGCCTCATGCTCTTTTTCTTTATTCTTCCGTTCCAGCTCCTCGTCATTCTTCGTCGCCATACGAATGACCGATTTCAGCGGCTGGATCACCTTCTTCTCATCCACCTCGCGGACGCCAAGAACCACCTCTCCGAACTCGATTCCGCGGGCGGTCTCCACGATCACATGGTCGCCCATCTTGATTTCCATCTGCGCCGGATCGAAGTAATATACCTTTCCGGCCTTGCGGAACCGGACTCCGATTACCTTTATCATAAATTTAATTCTCCTTCATCGTCAAAAGCATCAGCTCCAGCGCCAAATCGGTGTTGACGTTAGCATTCAGCCGGACTTTTGCCTTTTCAATCGCACTCAATATCTCTTCCAGCCCCTCATAGGAACTCTTCTGGCAGCAACTGCTGACCGCTGAATACTCCTCCTTAAAGATCAGCGAATTCATGTCCTTTGTGACCTTAAACATCAGAATATCCCTGTACCAGAGCTGCATGAAATCCAGGCACTCATACAGATCCAGATTGTCCTCCTGCAGCTTGCGGATATAATCCAGAAGCATCGGAATATCCATGTCCTTGATATTTTTAAGCAGCGTCAGCACCTCTCGGTACAAAAGTGCAAACTCCTCCGAAGAGGCGAGATGAATCGCTTTTCCTAAATTTCCTCTCGCAAACGCCGCATAAATATCTGCCTGACCATCCGAAACGCCCATTTTCTCCGTCAGGTAATCGCTTACCACCGAATCCTTGAGCGGACGAAGTTTCAACTGGATACAGCGGGACAGGATCGTCGGCAGAAATACCTCCGGGTTCGTCGTGATAAGCACCAGCACCGCATAGGCCGGCGGCTCCTCAATCGTCTTTAAAAGAGCGTTCTGCGCCTGCACCGTCATTTTCTCCGCCTCATCGACCAGATATATCTTATATGGACTGCTGTACGGGCGGATCGAAACCGTATCATTGATCTGAATCCGGACATCATCGACACCAATGCTCGCCGGTTTCTCATGTGTCACCCAGATCACATCCGGATGGTTGCCCGACAAAAACTGCTTACAGGAATGGCATTCCATGCACGGCTCCGTCCCATGTTTCTCGCACAAAAGCGTCATGGCAAATGCCTTCGCGATCGTCTTGCGTCCCATTCCTTCCTCGCCCGACAATATGTAAGCATGTGAAACTCTCTGATACCCGATCGCCTTCTGAAGGTGCTCTTTTATCTTCTCATGTCCAATAATATCGTGAAAACCTGCCATCTTGATGCTCCTTTCAGGGCTGGACTCTGGATTTTAATTCTAAAATCGTTTCAATCGTATGGATCGGTTGGGATCCCTTCTATCATGCCCTTCTTTTATTATTTGTAAATCTCTATCATCTTAGTATAACACAAGATTTAACCTCTGCCTAGTACGATGAAATTCCGAATTTGTTACTGTTCACGCATACGTGCCCAGTAACGGAATTTGCCGTGGCTTCGCATTTAAATACGGCAAATTCCTGCTGCCACCACGTTTTCTTACGGCACTTTCGGTTCCAAAAGTGCCAATCCCTGAGCCCGAATTTCCCTTACCAACGTATCCACACACGCTTCCAGCTCGCGGTTTTCAAACCGGTTTTCCGCCCGGATCCCACATTTTTCCATATTTTCGGCACTGAAATCTGCCTCATCCGCCAGGAAACGGCGGCACAGCTCCGCATACTTTGGCTCTGTCTGCTGCCGTTCCCGGTCAAGCGCACGCTGAAGGCGTTCACCGTCCTCCACCTCAATGTAAAGCGGCACCAGCACATCCGCACCGAAATAATTCCGCGTTCCCTCATACGATTCCAGCGTCCCGATCATGAAATAATCATGCGATCCCAGATCGATCTGCCCATCGTCCACCGTTGCATAACTCCACGGTCCATAAACAGTCTGGTAGGTTCTCTTTTCAATGATCTTTCCCTGTTTCTCCAAATCCGCAAGCCTTTTTCCGGTCACAAAATAATACTCCACACCGTCCCGCTCGCCTGCCCGGATCGGTCTGGTCGTATACGGCACCACCGTCCGGATCTGCGGCAGCCGCTCTCTCAATATCTTATAGATCGTGTCCTTCCCGGACGCGCTCTTTCCCATCACGTAAAATATATGTCCCATCTTCCTATTATGCCTTTCCAGCCAGTATTTTCACACGCATTCCATCGTATATATAAATCCGATTTTTCTCTGTTTCTTATGGCAAATGTGCGAACCTACTAAATAACAACCTCTATCCACAAATTCAATTTGTCTGATTTTTCACAAACTCCTTCCACCGTAAGTCCCAGCTTCCAATCCTCACGGATCCGCGCGATCTCCCTTGTTCCAATCCGCTCTCCCGGCATCAGCATCGGTACCCCCGGCGGATAAATGGTAACGCAGGTCCGCGCCACCCTTCCTTCCGCCTCCTCAAGCGGCACCAGCATGCCATCCCCATGCCATGCCTGCCAGGGGAGACACATCTGCTGCGGATAGTTTTCTGAATCATTTTCTTGGTTCGGTTTCCGATTCAATTGTTCTTCCGAAAACGGTTCCTGCCTGCCTTGTTTTGCATCTTTCAGCCCAACACTTTCCGCCTCCAGCTTTTCCACCCGCGCATCCAGCTCCAAAAGTGCCCGCTCCAGACGCGAAAATCCTTCCTCCGTATCCATAAACGAAGTCATCAGAAGCACATACCGCCCGCTCGACATCTCCGCCTCCAGATGATACTCTGTCCGCAAAACCTCTGCCAGTCTGGTTCCCGTCATAAAATCTGGAAATAGCACCAGTTTTGACGGATCATATCCATACACACCTGCCGCACCACAGATTTCCTCTTTCAGAAGCCGGAAATGTTTTAGCTTCGCCAATTTTTCCCGGAGTTCCCGCAATCGCGCGCCATACCGCGCCATCTCCCCGGCTCCTTTTTCTGCCATATACCGGACGCAGTTCTCCATCGATGCAATCAGAATATACGACGGGCTGGAACTCTGGTAAACCGATAAATACTGTTCCACCTTCTTCGCATCCAGAATCTGGCTTTTCAGATGCAGAATCGCCGTCTGTGTCAAGGATGGAAGCGTTTTGTGAAGACTCTGGATCACCAGGTCCGCCCCCTCCTGTAACGCCCCATCCGGGAAATAGTTCCCATCCCCAAACGGCAGGTGCGCGCCGTGCGCCTCATCCACAATCAGCGCCGCTCCATGCCGGTGCGCCGTCGCTGCAATCCCCTGGATATCCGACACGATCCCCTCATAGGTCGGGGAAGTCACAAACACCGCCCGGATCTCTGGATGCTCCAAAAGTGCCCGTTCCACCTGCTCTGGCTCGATCCCTCCCGGAATCTGAAACTTCGGCACCTCCTCCGGATATAAATATACCGGTTCCAGCTGGTTTAAAACCACCGCGTGATACGCCGATTTGTGGGAATTTCGAGCCATGAGGATTTTCTCCCCCGGCTTCACCGCCGCCGCGATCGCTGCCAGAATCCCGCACGTACTGCCATTTACCAGATACCAGCTCCGGTCTGCTCCGTACACCGCAGCCGCCGATTTCATCGACTCTTTCAAAATATCTTCCGCATGATGCAGGTTGTCAAATCCATCAATCTCCGTGATATCCACCGAAAATGGATTCGGAACGGAAGTTATCCCCATTTTCACCTGGCGTTTGTGGCCCGGCATGTGGAACGGGTAGGCATCCGACGCCGCATAGGTGGATAAACGTTCTAAAAGCGGCACTTCTGGACGTAGGATGATTGTTTCCGACCGCATTTTCCTGTCTTTATTCACTTTTTCTTCTTCCTTCTGTTTCTCTCTTTTTTCGTTCATGTCTTATTTTTTATTTCTATCCGCCGCACCACATCTCAGGATTGTTCCATTTTCCTGAAATCAGCTTTTTGAAATTTTCTTTCAAACTTTCAAATGCTACTTAATCAAATATTTCTTCTATAAATGAACAAATTTGAAAAACTTCACCATCAAATCCATTATATACGAACACGAAGAATATTAAGCAAAACTGTCATAAAAAACTTGCTACCGTAATATCTGATCGCCATCCTTGACACAAAGATTTTTCTTCACACCTAATGTTACCATCCATCCACGGACAATCGGCGTCTTATACGAACCAGCGCCCGCGACGCCATCCTGCACATTATCCCAGAGCCAGTCCGGCGTCGGCCATAAGCAGACCTCCGGTGAAATCTCCTGATAGAGCTCCTCTTCTACGCCTCTCTGCCCATGGTGCGCCATCTGTAGCACATCCGATTTCAGTTCCTCCTGCGTATGATTGGCAAGAAAATCTTCCCCTGCCTGCCAGCCCATATCGCCCAAAAACAGGATCCGTTTTCCGCCCATCTCCACGCGGTACGCGACCGAGCTGTTATTAAAACTATTTTCCGTGCAGGCAAATGGCTCATTCATCACTATGATCTCCGCGCCCGCCACTGAAATCTTCTGCCCTTTCGTAAGCGTCCCGCATTTTTCTGCTTCCGGCAGTTTCGCAATCGCTTCCGTGATCCGATCATAACACTCCAAATCTGAATCCCGTCTTGAAACCTGCTCCTGACCTAAAAATTCTTTATCCAGAAATGAATAATACACCTTACCGATCGAGATCGGCATCGGATCCATGTTTAAAATCTCCGTGATCGCCCCCACATGATCGCTGTGCGGATGGGTTAAAAGCCATGCATCCACATGACCGCCCAACTCCTGAATAACCTCAATCAAATGCGGTGCATCGACATCACGACCGCCGTCTACCACGATCACCGCGCCTTCCTTCGTCTTCATGACGCAGGAGAGGTTCTGCCAGATATCCGCACACGCTAAAAGCCGAAGCTCTCCCCCGTCCAGATACGGCTCCTCCACCCCCGGCTCCGCCGCCTCCGCCGCAGCTAACGCTTCCATTTCTGCCGCCGACTGCTGTTCCCCCAGGTTATCTAAATCAATCGGCTGATCTGGATTTTCTCCATTTTCATCTCGGACAGCCTCCCGCTCTGTACTGTCCACGATTGCTACCGTTCCGGCTGTCTCCGGATAGTTCGTAAACCGGCGGCTGCATCCGCTCAAGTTCAAAAGGAACGTCATGCCAAGCGCCGCCGTTGCATATAAATATTTCCGGCGTTTCTGTTTCATCTTGTTTGGCTCCATTTTTCTTCTCCATTTTAAAATTTCTGCATTTGCCTATTTCTATTCTTACTTCCATTTTGGTTTTCTATTTGCTTCTGTTTTCAATCAATTATAACAGCTGCCATATCCGAAAACAAGAAATTATATATTCAAGAAAGACTCCTGTCTGAATGGCTTTTTTACTTAACATGAATGTTAAACGAAGTTTCCTATTTCTTCTTCGCGCGAGTGCGCATCATTGGCACGTTAGTGCCTTTTTGTGTAATAGGAAATTCCAAGGAATTTCCTATTACACAAAAAACCGCCACACTGTCTCCAGTGTGACGGCTTCTCATCTTCATGAGGCATCGGGGATTCGAACCCCGGACAACTTGATTAAAAGTCAAGTGCTCTACCGACTGAGCTAATACCCCATATGCCCAGAACCGGAATCGAACCAGTGACACGAGGATTTTCAGTCCTCTGCTCTACCAACTGAGCTATCTGGGCGTAATGGTTATTTGGTTTTATGCGGATTAAAAGTTTGCTTGTCGCTTTTTTTAGTCCGAAGTGCTCAGCTCAAAAACTTCGTTTTTTCGCTTACGGCATTCGCCGTATACATCTAAAAATATATCTGTTAAAAAACATGCAAGCATGTTTTTAACTTCTATATTTTTATCTGTGCACTTCTCATTGCATAAAAAAATTGCGGGGGCAGGATTTGAACCTGCGACCTTCGGGTTATGAGCCCGACGAGCTTCCAGACTGCTCCACCCCGCGCTAATTCTTACTCTATTATTATATACAATTTCTGGAAAAATACAACCATTATTGTAAAAATAATAATGGATGGAGGTGGATTCGAACCACCGAAGCGAGACGCAACAGATTTACAGTCTGCCCCCTTTGGCCACTCGGGAACCCATCCATTTTAAAAAGCCGATGATCGGACTCGAACCGATAACCTGCTGATTACAAATCAGCTGCTCTGCCAATTGAGCCACATCGGCATAAAACATTGGTAACAATGGGGCCTACAGGGCTCGAACCTGTGACCCTCTGCTTGTAAGGCAGATGCTCTCCCAGCTGAGCTAAGACCCCATCTACGATACTGCACCAGTCCATATTCATTTTTCAAAGAATTGAAATAGTCGTATCTAAACGACCCGGATGGGGTTCGAACCCACGACCTCCGCCGTG